>JABMQB010000664.1 GCA_013203525.1 Mariniphaga sp. | reverse complement strand
GTAAATTATAATACAACTGTTTTAAAAGTTGGCTTTCTTCTTTTTTTCTGATTCTGACAGATACTTTATCAACCGCCTTTTGCAGGTCATTAATATGGATAGGTTTTAAAATGTAATCGGCAGCAGAAAAGCGGATAGCCTGGATAGCATAATTATCGTAAGCTGTTACAAAAATTACCTCAAACTTAAAATCCTGAAATTCTTCCAACAATTGGAAACCATTGGCTGCGGGCATTTCTATATCTAAAAAAACCAGGTCAGGATTCTCGGTCTGAATCAAAGGAATTGCTTTCTCAACTGAATCTGCTTCGCCGGTAAGAATAACTTCCGGGCAATAACTTTTTAGTATTCCTGCCAGATTCTCCCTGCCATTTTTTTCATCATCGACTATGATGGTTTTTATTTGCATCTATACATATCCTAAATAGATTATTTTTCTATTTCTTCCATTAATAACTCTTTCAACGGCCCATTTTCCATATGCTTCAAACGATCATTTATAATTTTCCCGCTTTTATCAACTAATGCATAATGGGGTATTCCATAAATATTAAATTTAGATGTTAGCAGGTTCCATTCATCCGCGTTTACTTTATAATGTTCACCCTTAATATCAGGAATCATTTTTTTATAATCATTCTCAACCGAAGTGGGATTTGTAATATAAACAAAAACAACATCTTTGTCAGCTAATTCCTCTTTTAAAGGTTTTATCCGCTTAATGCCATCCTTACAGGGACCACACCAGGTTGCCCAGAAATCGACATATACAACTTTCCCCCGGTATTTTTTTATAAGTGAATCAAAAAATTTATCGGCTTCATTTTTATAAATAACTCCATCGGTTGTAGCAACCAGTTCCAGTTCAGTTTTTCGTTTGTAATAATCTGCCATTACTTTTTCTTTCAAAAAATCTGTTTTTATTTCTCTTTTTGCCTGATTAAATTCATTTGTCAACAAGTCCAAAGATGCATTCTTTGTAGACCTAAAATACTTTTGGACCCTGACTAAATCGAAGGGTAAGCCTTCAGAAATTCCAAAAATGTTTTCGGCATTTAGTCTAAAATTTTCATCATTAAATCTGGCTGAAATTTCTTGTATTTCTTTTGAGTATTTTGATTGAAACTTGCGATAACAATCAATGTACATCTGGCTGAATGTCCGGCTAACATCCATATCATAATCCTGTTTCATATAGATCTTTATATACTCAAGCATTTCTTTCTCTTCAGTGCTTAATTCAATATCTTTATCTTCGAGGATTGTACTCAAATCAATCATTAATTTATACATTGAACTGTATTCACTTAATAAATCGGTATACTTCATCCTGTTTAACAAGTTGAAATACTGGCTACTTTGCATCGCAATTGGATTAGTAGCTGATGCTCCTCTGATAAATTTCAAATCCGCTTGTTCCATTTTTAAAGGGATATATTCTAATTGTTCATTTTTATTAAGCTTTTGATTTGCATACATAACAGCCATCCTTTTATTTGTACTAAACTGAAGTACATTTACCTCTGCCCGAAAATTTATATCCAGTTTTCTAATTTGATAAATCTTATCAATCAAGTTGTTTTCATTTCTTAATTGTTCAAGTTTTTCAAGTTCCTTTTCTTTTACCAGAGACACATAATTCATATATTCTTTAACCGACATTTCTGTAATTGCTTCTAAAAACTCCATTTGCGGAGTTACAATATTTGTAGTACTACTCATACCATAAATAACAGCTGCACTTTCACCCATAACAAGTTGAGAATATAAACTTCCTGATGGATTTAAATATTGAAAAATTGTTTTCCCCGGTTCAACGAACATACGATTTGCTCCACCCGGTATACTAATAGTAGCTTCCATAGGAAAGTCAAGTTGAAATTCAACAGTAAATGTACCCTTACTATCAATTTTTATTGCATGAGATTCCATATTGTTTGTAAGTGGATTCGTAAATCGAATGATTCCTGAATTTAAACCAATCCTATTAGTGAATCCATTAATATACCCACTGTAAATAACCTTCCCTGTTTCGAATAAATTTTCATTTAAATTTGTTGAATCCGGAAATTTCATTTTCCCAATTCCCGGAAATTCGGCATTATATTTTTTTAAATTATCAGCCGATTTACCAACCCAGCAAATTTTATCTTTATCCGTTTTTATAAATAAAACCTGTTCATTATCTCCTTTTTGTAAACTTATTCTATACAAATCTTTTTCTTTCTTAACGGATTTATAATCCCATGCCTTACTATCGTAAACAGCTATAGAGTCATAAAAACCATATTCCCATAGATTATTTTCGGTTGAGAACCAATTCCCAAGTAATTCTTTGGGAGCAGGTGAAATATGGGGTTGTTTCCCGATTTCTATATCATAAATATACCAACCGTTGCTCATGGGTTCTCCAAAATCAATCCTGTTAACCTTGAGGTCAATGGGTGGAAAATAAAGATTATACGACATGCCTTCAGGAGGTATAGGTATAAATCCATTTGCTTCGGGTAATGGGGCAGTTTGTTTTGTCATAAACAGCGAATCGGGTTGCCCAACAACCTTGATAAAACTTTTCGCAGCAATACCGAAACTTCCAGCCTGTGGTGAAATATAAAAAGATATTACTGTTTCATTACTATTTAACTCAATTTGGATTATTTCTAGATTCCCGGCATTTGACATACCATACTCAGGATTCTTTATTACGGTTTGTGCCTGTAGAAACAGCACGGCACACAATAAAATGTTGGTTAACAAAATTCGTTTCATAACAGTTATTTTTATTAGTGTTAGTAACATTTGATTTTCTAATATATAACTCTGCGACCCTTTGCAATTTTTTTCTTTGCGTTTCTCTGCGTGATTTTTTTAACGTTTCACGCAAAAGGTCGCAACGTTGCCTCAAAGAATCGCTGTGGATTCTAATTTTCTTCAGGAATTATAATTTCAACTTTTGTTCCCCGCTCCAAATCAATTATTTCTAACCTATATTTTTCGCCATATTTTTCACGAAGAAGTTCCATCCGCTCTTTATTCATTTTTATGCCCTTGCCGTTTTTCTCAGCAGCAACCTTCCTGGCTTCCTCCCGACCAATACCGTTATCTTCCAAAACTATTATTATACCTCCCTCTGTTTTTAAGACTTCAATTTTTAATTTCCTATCCGAAGGTTTATTCTGTAAACCATGGATGACCGCATTTTCGGCAAAGGGCTGTAGCAACATCGAAGGGATCATGGTGTTTTGTGCATCAATTCCCTCTCCAACCAAAATGGTAAATTCAAAATCAAAACGTAATTTTTCAAGGTTGAGGTATTGTTCCACCATTTCCAATTCTTCAGCAATTGAGACTTCTTCTTTTTCTGAATTCCGCAATACTTTTCGAATCAATCCGGCAAAATCAGATAAATATAAATGTGCCTCACGGCCCTTGTTTTGCTGAATCAGATTTTGTACTGAATTCAGGCTGTTAAACAAAAAATGAGGATTCATCTGTGACCGGATGGCCGTGAGTTCAAGTTCACGTACCCGGCGGAGTCTTATTTCCTTGTTTAAATTCCATTTAATACGTACTCTCCATATTAAAACCCCAATTAAAATAATAACAAATAATACAAATAATGCAATGAATATTTGCGTATGATCAGATTTACGTTTTCCTAATTCTCTTGCCCTGCGAATAAGCCTGAATCCCCCACTTTCTATTCCATCATTGGTAGCTACTATTGAATCTCCTTGTTCGGACCAATCACCGATTACTATATTTTTATTTTCTCTATCTGTTGGATCTCTGAACACTTTTGATTTTAGTGTCCACTCCGGTGCATTGGCGAATAAAAATGCCAAGGTGTCATCAGGAGCTTTTATAACTCCATGGAAGTCTGATTTTGTTTCTTTATAATTATAAACCTCATTTACATAATCTTTTACAATTCGATAATCCATTTCACCTGGCAACCTATAAAGAAATCCGTCTGTTGGTAAATATTTTTGATTCAGCCATTTTATATAATATTCTACTCCTTCAATTGGAATTCCTAAAACCGGATAATCATTAAATTTTTTACCATTGAGATATTCATCTATTCCAATTTCTAATTCTTCCCCTTTATATAAGATATTCACAACACAAGTTGAATCAACTAAATGTTTTGAAATTTCAGAATAGAGTTCAAGCTCTATGTTTCTTTCATAAATCCCTGTTGTAGGATTTCTTCCAGCTTCTTCCCATTTTAAAACTTGATCTGGATTATTAATAATATCCATTGCAAATTTCCGGTATTCTTTATTGGTCACTTCATTGCTGATCCAAAAACTATCAACTCCTATTACCACGGATCTTCCTAGCTCTAAATATCTTACAGACCGCCTAGGAATAAAAAACATTTCATGTTTTTGTTTCATGTTTTTAAATATGGGGTTTTTAATTTTTTCTAATTCTAAAAAATCAGCTTTGAAAATCAAATTCAGGAATTCATCTTTATTTAGTTCATTTACTCTGTTTTGGATATTATAATCTTTGCTCCATTCATCAATTAAGTTTGACCTTAGTGAGATTGAAGCTCCTGGACCCATATAAAAAGAAGTGAATCCATTAATTCCAGTATTTATCAAATGAAATAAATTCTTATCAGGTACAACAAAAATATTTTCTCTCCCGGTTTGCATAAAGATTGTTACTTTTTGAGGGGCATCAACTTTAACTCAACCCTAAAACTTCCATTGGTATCAATCTCAAATGCATAATAATCTCTATTGGATTTAAGTCCATCTCCTACTTCAAGACTACAATATGATCCAAATTCAGGCCTATAACCTTTAAATATTCCCTGATATACAACTACACCTGAATCCCCGGATGATTTATAATCCATATCTTCATCTAATGATTTTGTTAATACACTAACATCTTTTGTATATGGTTTAAATGATTGATTGTCGTTAATACTTATTTGGGATAGTCCATCATCCTTTTTCTTGTATAGAATATATAATTTATCTCCGTTGTTTTCCAAAATAACTTTATAATTTTCATTATCCATTACAACAGAAAAATAATCCCATATTTTACTATTCACAATTGCTATCGAGTCCCAAAAAGAAAAAGTCCATTTCCCAGATTCTTCTGAAAACCAATCTCCTAATAATTCAATTGGAACTATTGAATTATGAGGTTGATCTCCTAATTCAATATCGTACATATACCAGGAACTATCATGAAGTTCCCCAAAATCGATTTTAAAAGCTGCAGAATCAATTGGAGGAAAATAAAGTTTATATGTTATGCCTTCAGGTGGTACAGTAATCCACCCATCTACTGGAATAGGAGCATCCTGTTTGGTTAAAAACAAGGTGTCGGATTGCCCGACAACCTTGATAAAACTCTTACCTGAAATACCGAATCTTGATCCCGGGGACATCATTGTTTTAAAGGTTAATATTGTCTCTCTGCTGTTAATCTCAATTTGTGAAATTATAATACTTTCAGTATTTGAAAATCCAATCCTGGGATTTTGAACAATTATTTGTGGGAACACAGTTAAAGGTAATAAAAAAGAAAACAGTATAAATAAAACGGTTTTCATGGATGTTGAAATTGGTTTATTCAAAGTTGGGATATTATTTTATGATATAAAAGGCCGGTTTATTAAACGGTGGAGTTGGTTTATTTAACGGGGAAATTTTTGTGCTCTTGAATATCTTTTCGTTGTTAAAGTGATTTTTTACCCACCCTTGATTATCATTCATTAAAAGATATTGTAATGCTTGTCCCTCCCTGAATTAGGGAGGAATACAGGGTGGGTAAAATGAAAAATATAAGGCTGCTTTGTGAATTCTTTTGTAACTTGTGAAAAATACCCAAGCAATGGCTACATATCATGAAATGATCCTATATGCCCGAAAACTTAGGAAAAACCAAACGGAAGCTGAAACTATACTTTGGAAATATTTAAGGAATAAACAAATAAAAGGATTCAAGTTTTTAAGGCAATATCCGATTATTATTTCTGAAAGTAATTGTGATTATTCATTTGTTGTAGCAGATTTTTATTGCAGTAAAGCTAGATTGGTTATTGAACTAGATGGAGAAATCCATAAATTCAGAAAAAAGGAAGATCTTCAAAAGGATAAAGATTTAAATAAATTGGGTATTGAAATTCTTCGATTTAAGAATGAGGAATTAGTTGAAATTGATAAGGTATTACGAAAGATTGAAGAATATTTGACTGATTAATTGTTACCCTCCCTTGACAATCGTTCCTGGAATTATTGTATAATGCTCGTCCCTCCCTGGATCAGGGAGGGATATAGGGTGGGTAAAAAACAATTAAAAAAAAGACCATCCACCAACTGGCAGACGGCCCTATCAACCTAACGGAATAAATTTTCCGCATGAACCATTTTAATTGTTCCCCTCTTTTATAACCCCAATTCTTTTAAAACCATCGAGGTTATATTCAAACTGTTTGGAGACTGGTAAATTACAGCTCCGTTACTTGTATCCAATACATAGGTAAATTGTTCTCGTGTGGCTATACTGGTTATGGCTTGGTTTACTTTTTCGTAAATAGGCTGGTTTAATTCCATGTTGCGTTTCTGAATCTGTTGGTTTGCATTTTGGTTGAATTGCTGGACTTTTGCTGCTTTCTCCCTGATTTCTGTTTCCTTGGTTCTTCTTACCAATTCAGAATAACCCTCCTTTTCGCTTTCAAATTTGTCAAAATATGTATCATATTCCTGAATCAATTCTGTGTACAAATCTTCTAACTCTTTAGTTTCTTTCTCGATTATTGCCCGTACACTATCAGTTTCAGGAAGCTTCTGAAGAATTTCAGGAACATTTAAATGCCCAACTTTTAATCCTACCTGAGCAAAAGAGTAAAAAGTAATTCCGATCAAAAAAAGAAAAGTAGCCAGTTGTTTCATTTGTCAGCATGGTTATAATTTCAAACCAAAACTAAACCATTTGAAATGAATGTTTTTGTAACAGAAGTTAAATAAAGATAGCAAAGAGGTTAATTATCTCTAACAAGCATAGGTGTTTTCTTAATTAGTGTTTCAAGTGGTAAATTTCGTTAAAATCCCTAAATTAAATTAACCTGCATTCCTGAAGAAGTTAAATGAATATCAGGAATCTTATATTAGAAGATTCCCACTTTTGCGGGAATGATTAAATTATCATTGACCACAAAAAAATTAAAATTTGTATTTGAATCCAAATCGGGCAACTTGTGTTTCGTAGTAGTTTTCGTATAGTGCATTAAAACCTTCACCAGAAATTTCCTGACGTATACCAAAATTGTTGAAAATATCGCTGAATGAGAATATGACTTCACCTTTTCCTTTTAGTATTCCTTTTTTTATTCCCAGATCGACAGAGGAACGTGCCAGCTGTTTTCCCTGCGGGATGTACTTCGGAGCATAGTAAACACCCGTAAGTTGTATCTGCAATCCCTTTGGCAAGTCAATCTGGTTGTTCACTTTCATATCCCAGGTTTTATCTGTTGCTTCCTCCAATAAAAAAGTTCGTTCATATGGGAAATACATGATGCCATTGTATGAATCGATTACATTGTTATACCAATTAAAACTCCCTGATAGTTTCCAGGCATCAACTACCTGTTGGCTAAAAATTAATTCCAATCCCGTATTAGTTGCACTGCCCGTATTCTGATAAATTTTATTCACAATTGAATACTCACTATTTGAATTATCGATGCTGTAAATCCTCTGGAATGCATCTTCAATCATACGATAATATCCCGAAAGAAAAACCGAGCCACTCTCCCAACGCAATTTATATGCTAATTCAAAGGTTTGAGTAAACTGTGGACGCAAGTATGGATTACCCACTTTCATTAATTCAGGGTCGTCATATTTCGGGAATATTCGTAATTCTGGCTCACCAGGCCGGTCAACTCGTCGATTATAAAATGCTGAAATACTATTGCCCTGGTTTAATTTAAATGTTAGCCTGATGCTTGGAAATAATTCAAAATAATTATACGAATCATTTTTAGGATAATAAATATTTTCGGGCGAAATGGTGTAAAACACACTGGTATGCTCAGCCCTCAAGCCGCCTTCAATATCAAATTTTGGTTTTTCGTAAACATAGTTAATATACCCGGCATAAATATCTTCACCCCAATCCGACCAATCGCCCATATTTGGATAAATAATTGAATTTGATCCGGGAGTGATTGTATATTCAACAGGTAATCGACGCCATTGAAATTTTGTGCCGCTTTCCAGCCTGCCACTTCGAAGAGGTTTTACATAATCAAGTGCTAAATTCGTTGTATGTTCGGTAGCTAAAATATGGGTTGCATCTTTCCCTTGTCGAACCACGGAACTATCGTTTAAAAAATAACTTTCGTCTTCCCACCCTTTGGTATATTGAACCCGGGCATCAAATTCATGGCCGGGTTCCGCAAACTGGTGATTCCAGTTTAATGAATAATTCATATAACCCGTAATTTCTTCTTCATTCCAGTGCCAGATTCGATAACGTTTCCAGGTATCCATATTCATATATGCAACCTGTGCTGTATCAACATGGCTTTCCCAATCGTAAATTCCAGAAAGAGTCAAAGTATTCTTTTCATTAAGGAAGAAGTCAATTCCACCATTTATTATATAATGCTGTTGTCTACGGTTCTCCGGAACCTGCGAAATAGTATTTCTACCATCATCGTAATGCCGGGTAGTAAATTCATTGTTTGGCAATTTTTCCTGAAAAAGAATTTCCGACAATAAAAACATATTTAGTTTATCGGTTTTATAATTCAGGTTAAGGCTGGGAATAAGTTTTGGATTCATCGAAAAACTCCCAAGTTCAGTAGGTAAATCTTCTTTGGGTTTGGTAAGTGCTCCAAGCCCAAATGCAAAACCCACATCTCCGTTAAATCCACTTTCCTTTTCTTTTTTATACAGAATATTGATGATACCTGCCATTCCGGTTGCATCATATTTTGCCGATGGATTGTTTATGATTTCAATGCTTTCAATATTGCCGGCTGGAATACTTTCAAGCCCTTTCTGGTTACCAAAGCCGGTTAAGCTCGATTGTTTTCCATCAATTAAAACCATCACCTTGTCGCTCCCGCGTAACATTACTTTTCCTTCCTGATCGACCGTTACGCCCGGCATGGTTTTCATTGCATCCATAACTGAGCCACCTGATTGAGCAATGTTATTTTCAATTGAAAATGTTTTCTTATCAAGACCGGAAGAAAGAATATCCTGTTTTGCTTCTACAATTACTTCGCTTAATTCTTCAGAAGATGGGTTTAACTGAATTCTTCCCAAATCAAAAATATTATTCAACTCACCTATTAGTATTGGTATTTCCAATTCATCATACCCAATAAATGAACAAGTAACCACATACTCACCTTTTGCAATTCCGGAAATAACAAACCGCCCATCTTCATCAGATATATCACCAGTAATAATTTGATCGCCGTTTTGAACAGTAATTGTTGTAAATGGCAATGGTTGATTGGTTCCATTATCAAAAATACGGCCTGAAATTGTTGCGTCGTTTTGAGCAAAACAAAAAATAGAATGAATAATCAGAATCGAAATAAACAATAAT
>JABMQB010000663.1 GCA_013203525.1 Mariniphaga sp. | reverse complement strand
TTGGTGTTCAAAGACAGAAGTGGGGCGAACCCAAATTAATTGACCAAAATTTTGTAATAAATAGTGGTGATGAAGAAGGCGCTTCAGCATTAACCAACGATGGAAGCCAAATGTATTTTACACGTTGCCGTTATGATAAATTTCAAAACCTGGGTTCTGAGATATATTCTTCAACACAATCAAAAGGATCGTGGTCGATGCCTGTTAGGGTTGATTTATTTGGCGATAGCATAACTGTTGCTCATCCGGCATTAGCAGCCGATGGGACATTATATTTTGTATCTGATAAACCTGGCGGATTTGGCGGGAAAGATATTTGGAAGGCTACCGGTACCGGAGGTGCATTTATGGAACCGGTAAATCTTGGCCCGCAAATTAATACCGAAGGCGATGAAATGTTTCCTTTTATGCGAGGCAATGAAGAGCTTTACTTTTCTTCCAATTATCATATTGGAATGGGAGGATTGGATATTTTTAAAGCAGTAGTTGATGATAATGGTAATTGGATGGTTGAGAATGTAGGATCACCGGTAAATTCACCTGGCGATGATTTTGGGATTTCTTTTGTTGATGAAGAGAATAAAGGAATGTTTTCATCAAACCGGAAAGGATCTCGCAGCGACGATTTGTATTCATTTGTAATACCACCCAAGATTTTTGAGATTACAGGCGAAGTTTTTGATAAGGAGACTGGAAATCATATTAATAATGCATCAGTCAGGATAATTGGGACAGATGGAACCAGCTTGAAAATCAGAGCTCAAGGTGGCAAGTTCGATTATAAGTTAAATCCTGAAACAGAGTATATTATTGCTGCTTTTGACGATGGTTATTTGAATGATAAAGTTTTGGAATCAACTATTGGCCTTGAAGACAGTAAAGAGTTTATTATTGATTTATATCTGAATCCAACCGATGCACCTATTAAAGTTGAGAATATTAATTATGAATTTAATTCGGCTGAATTACAACCCGAATCGGTTATTGCTCTTGATACCTTAATTGAAATATTGGAAGTTAATCCGACCATTGTTATTGAATTAATGGCACATACCGACCATGTTGGCAGTGATCCATTTAATTTTGATTTATCGCAACGCAGGGCACAAAGTGTGGTCGATTATTTAATTCTAAAAGGAATTAATTCGCAACGATTAGTTGCAAAGGGTTATGGCGAAACCTGGCCAAAAAAAGTTACGCGCGCCCTTGCCAGAGAATATAATTTCTTTAAAAGAAATGATGAACTTACTGAGGAATTTATTAATAACCTTACAGAAGAATTTCAAAAAGAAGCAGCAATGGCGCTTAACAGACGTACCGAATTCAGGGTGCTTTCTACCGATTTTTACGAACAGATTAAGGAATAATTCTGGTTCTGCTTTTAATGGTTATAAGTAACGTTTTGGTATAAGGTTGTATAACTTTGATTAGTGCTGTCCATTAATTTTTTTGAATCGTCGAGAATTTTTTCAAGAGCATTATTATAACCATTAAGTTCTGAATAATCATATAACTGGATTGAAGCAGTTTCAACATCCTCAAGAAATCCAGGCTCTCCGGTGATTGCAATTAAATCTTCAGGAAATTCCGGGATATACATTTCTCCGGGATCAATTCCATGCATCAACCAGTTTGAACCAAGATTATTAAGCCTTACTGTTAAAAAATCCAGGTTTCCGGAAACTGTGAAATCCAATTGATGGTTTATTTCCGAACCACTTTGTAATTCTGCATCTATAAGAGTTGGTGTTGATATAATGGTTTCAGTAGAAAATACATTTTTATAAAATTTGTTATTTATAAGAGTTGTATAATCAATGATATAATTTGAAATACTAAGGTTTACGGCTGGTACAAAAAAGTCAATTTTGGCAGATGGAAAAATAGAGATATCACTTAAATTAAATATTTCAATTGTGCCAATTACCGGGTCAAATGCTCTAACGGATATTTTAGTAAGATCATGGTTTTCTACTTCTTTCGGCAGTTCGTAATAATCCATATTGTTATTCAAACTATCAAGCGAAATAGTGTATGAATCTTCAGTAGTAGTAATCTTTTGAAGTTTAAAACCAGCAACATCGCCTTTTTGCAGGCATGCGTAAAATGTTTCATTTACAGGGAAAGTATTACCTCCGATTGGTTCGCAGGGAACATCAACAAAAGTTGTTTGTGTATGGCAATGGATTTGTAAATGGGCTGAGCGTGTAGCGATATCAAAATCGGGAATATTCGTAAACTCCAGATCAACTCTTGATGAAGCACTTTTATCATTCAAAATATTATCTCTTCCAAATAAAACTGTTTTTCCAACTGGTACCGAACTGTAACTGTTGATATTAAAATAATGTTGGTCGCTAAAAGTATTTAACGATATAAGGTGAATATTAACTTTATCGCCTTTGATTAATCCATTCCGAATAAACGTATACTCTGAATAGTTAGGAATTTCCTTAAAAACAGGGCTCGATTCATTATTTTCAATCAACACAAAAAAACGTTGGCTCTCGGTTTCATTTACAGAACGTGTTTCAACAATCAGAACCTTTTCGTATAAGGTTTGTGGGTCATCCTTTTCGCAACTTATAACTATAATAAATAGGGGAATTATAATTAGAGTAATCACTTTTTTCATAAAAAAAATTTATGACAAAGAAAAAAATAAAAATGAGATAATCGAGATTTTATCAAATTTCTATTTCGGTTTCCATTTTTGCACGAAGAATCTCAATTTGTTTAGGTTTTCCAATAACAAAAAGCTGATCGTTCCTTGATAGAATCATAGTTGGGTCAGGATTAAAAACATACCTGGCACCACTCACTTTTATGCCTATAATATTGGCTCCCGACATATCTCTGACTTTTAATTCTGAAATTGATTTACCAACAAAACATTTAGCCATTTTACCACACGATACTTCTTCAATACTTACATCTTTGCTTTTTTGGAGTAATATATGTTCAAGGAATTCAACCACATCGGGTTGTGTTACAAGCTTTGCCATTCGTTGCCCGCCAATGCGTTCAGGCATAATAACATTGGAAGCTCCGGCTCTTTTTAACTTCACATCTGATTCCATCTCCGAAGCCCTGGAAATAATTGTTAAAGCCGGATTCATACTACGGGCAGTCAGAACAACAAAAACATTATCGGCATCATTCGGGGTTGTTGCAATTAAAGCTTTTGCTTTATATACTCCTGCATGTTCAAGAATGTCTTCATGGGTTGCATCGCCTTTAATATAAAGTAGCCCGGAATTTTCACGCACCCTTGATATAACATTGTCGCGTTTATCAACAATAACATAGTCGACATTATGCTCTGACAGCTCAATTGCTGCCTGTTCACCATTGCGGCCATAACCAACAATTATAACATGGTCTTTAAGTTTAGCTATTTTTTTATCCACCCTGTATGTTTTTATATAATTTGCTAATTCACCATCAAAAACAAACCTGGCTAAGGTTACACTAATATAAGCAAGACTCCCAATGCTAAAAAGGATAAGGATAATTGTAAATATCATTCCACCACTTGAAAGGGGCATTACTTCCTTAAATCCAACCGTAGCAATGGTAATTACGGTCATGTAAATACAATTGAGAATGGGCCAACCTTCAATTAAATGATAGCCTACAGTTCCGCCGCCGATCATAAAAAAGCCTAGGCCACTGGCAATCTTTATTGTACGTGTCGATATTTCCTGAAACCTGTTTCCCTGTTGGGCCATACTCATAAATTAACCAGCTTATTTCCTATCTGGCAATTTAAGCATTTTTTTTGATCGCAGTGTAAATTTTTTAATTGAAGCAGAGCCTGTGTTTCAAAGGCCGAACGAACTTTTATTCCCAGCTTTTCCCAATTATCAATGATGGAATTTTTTTCCTGGGGAAGTTTTTCCAGGAAATCCAACGCACGGTCTTTCAGGTTATTTTTTAATTGGTCCTCACCAAAAACAAAAAGGAATGGGACGACTACATTTATTATCAAAGTGTTTATCGAAAAAGCACCAAGTTCTTTTTTTAATGATTTTGATAATTTATTAAACCGGTAATGAGTCCGCCAGTATTCCGATGCTGTTACATTAAATAATTGCTGGATTTCTTCCAGTTTTTCAATTTCCAGAATTTTTGAAAATAAAGCTTCTGATTTGTTTATTAAACAAGCAAACTGGGCAATTCTCACCGTCGGAAAGTTAACCGGTCGTAAACGCATAAATTTCCACAAGTGGCTTTCTATTCCTTTTAGTTTATATTTTTTATAAAGAAAAGAGTATTCTTCCCTGAGTTGTAGATAGTAATCATCGCCAAGTAATTGTTCGTTTAACAAACCTGCATTTCCAAAAAGCATTGCTTCAATTTGTTGAAGGTTTGATTTGTGTTTTGAAAGTATACTTAATGGTAACGATTTGGCCAACATTTCAAAAGGTAAAGCATTTACCTTAAAACCGAACATTTTTGCCAGAAATTGGTAAAAGGTTTCATTCCAGTTGTTTTGGTTTTTCGATAAGCTTTGAAGAATATCTGTGGTTTTACTTTCCAGCCTTTCAATCATTAAACGGTGGTAGCCAAGTTTTAAGGCAAACTGGTCGATTTTATGAAATTGTTCTTCACAGGCAATCCATGTTTTTGAAAAAAGCAAACGTTTATAGTTGGTTTTAATTCGTTCGGGATATTGTAAAATAAGTGTAGGAATTTCACTGCCGCTTGAGGTTAAAATAGGTTTGTCATATTGTTCAACTACGTGCAAAATTACATTGTCGTATGCTTTATCAGTATGGTGGTTATGCGAGTACCAATCCGACGATTTTTTATGAATTTCGATATTTCCAACCCATTCAGTATCTCCGATTTTTATCCGGGCATTAAAAAAATCAGGACCGGAATTGCTGTTTTGTTTACCAACATCAATAATCTCAATTGATTCTAAATTAACAGTTGTGATGCCTTCGGTATTTAAAAGTTTATTTTCCCAGATATATTGCAGGAATTCTTCGGGTATCGGGTCATGGTTAAGCATTTTCTTTTTTGATGTAAATTAGGGAAAAAATAGAAGAAAGACAAAAAAAGCTCCACCTTTTAAAGTGGAGCTAAATTGCAAACATTATAAAAAGATTTTACCTTTTAACCACTAATTTACCAAGTAAAATTTCTTTTTTGTATTTAACTCGAATAATATAAACTCCTTCTTTCCACCCGTTTGTGCCAAAAGTATATTTGTCTCCTTTTAATTTGGTTTTCATATCATGCAATAACTGAGTTTCATTATATACTTCCATATCCCATTCTTCATTAACATCTATTTGTTTATTTGAATTTGTTGATTTCAATTCAATTGTTACATCTGATGATGCTGGATTTGGATTGATCATCATAAAAAAACCTCCTCCCTGGATAAATGTAAATTCTTCTGATTTTTGACTTCCCCAGCCACACCCATTCTTATAAATTAAACTTACGGTATAATTTCCCGGTGAGGAAGCAGTAAACAAAGCAGTTGTACCCGAAGAAAACGGATAAGATAAATCTTGTTCATCTTTGATTTCCCAATCATAATCCGATGAATTCTCTGATGGATTATAAAGGCGTGGTTTAAATTCATAAGGTGTGCCGGTGTATAAGGGTTCAGAAACATATTGATATTGTGAAGGATCGTAAGCAAAAATAGCGGTAGCAGATTGTGTGCCAACCCACACAGCTTTTTGAGGAAGTGTAACAATATACCCACAAGAAGAATAAATAATTGCTTCAATCCATCCTGTTCCGTGCGAATTTGCTTCGAAGGTGCAAGGGTTGGAACCCTGGGAAGAAACCCTTGTAATTTTGTTACTATTACTCCAGGAAACGGTTGCCCCTGCCGGTAAATTCTGAATTGAGAAGGATGCTCCTGAAGTACAAACAGTATCCGATCCTGAAATATACGGTTGTGTTGGCTCAGAGCCTACTCCAACTGCATACCATGCATTTTCAACCTGCTGTGCTAAAACTCCATATTGGTTGTAACAAAGTGATTGAGCAGCGTTTTTAAAGGCTGTTCGCAGTTCTGCATATGAATCTGTATTATCCAGATAATTATTATAAACTGCTTCAATAATAAGTTCTTCTGCAAGATCCATACCCATTCCATATACTTTATAGTCATTATCAATTTCATTTTCACTTTCACCACCGTTAACTAATAAATAAAACCAATGTGAAAATACTCCACTACGATTATACACTCCTGAACTATCAATATAATAATCACTTAAATAGGTATTAGCCATATCATAAAATGCATCTTCATCATGTGTGTTTTCAATATTTCTTAAACAATCATCACCATTGTCTATAATTAGTTCACCCATTTCCCAAACAGAATTGGAATTAATATTATATTCCATTATTGCTGCCCATATATCACTTAGTCCTTCCTCCATTTCAGCTTCTTTATTTTCATATGACCAGCCGCTAATTTGAAAATCTGTTATCCCATGCCCAAATTCATGCCCAATTACATCTACGCTTGCTAATGGTTTATATTTTTCATATCCATCACCAAAAGCCATAATATTTTCATCAGGAAACCAAAAAGCATTATCTTGTAGAGATCCATAATCTAATCCAAAGTGTATTAATGCATTAATCGGAAAACCATTGTTGTTAAAACTGTTATACCCATAGCTATAAAGAAAGTCGTATATCTGTTGCAAACCCCAAAAAATATCAAGCCCCATATCATCATTATTTGATGCATGTTCAGCCTGAGTCCAGCTATTATTATTATCATTAAGATTTTCGTAACTTAAATCAAAACCATATGTAGTACCTACACTGATTATAGCCCCTCTTGATGAATCTACTAAGTGAAATGTTTCTCCTTCTGATCCAGTGTGGTCATCAAAATATTGAGTATTCCCCTGTCGTGTTCCGTTATAACGGGTATAAAATGTTCCAGTATCGCCATATCCGATACGATTTGGAGTTGTAAGCAATATTGCACCAGTTTGTGCATCAATATATCCAACCTCATTATTGTTATAGTGATTGGCACGTAAATGAACTTTATAAACAAGGTTTGGGGTAGGAACGGTTTTATTGGTTTTTTCTATCGATATTTCTTTAATAATCAATTTAGAATTAAAGCCTGTAATCGAATCCAAAGGAATGTTTTTAAACCGGGCAAATAATTCCATGGCCGATTCAGGTGATTTAGCAGGTGTAGTATTCAAATTTTTAATAAGAATATAATGTCCATGGGCAAAATACATTTTCCCATTTATATAATGGAAATTATATCCGGCATCTTCTATTTTAATGCCATTATAATATTGGTCAAAATGTTCATGTATATACTCTTTATTATTTGATTCGTGAGGAATGTTTTTAAACTGGTCATTTGATCTTATATTAAGCCATTCCTTAAAAAAATCAGAAGCAGTATTCGGAATTGCAAAGTTTTTATCAGTTTCTGAGAATTCAACGGATTGTATAATCCCATTTTCGTTTTTTGTAATAATAGTTTTTTCTTCTTTTTCTTGTGCCTTGCACAAAAAAGGTGTTGCAAGAATTGTTAAATAAAGGGCTAATCTTTTCATAATAAGGTTTTTTTGAGTTAATAAATGATTGTTATAATTGTGAAGTTTTAGGTTTAGGTTTTTATCTAAGAATAATTTATGTTGAATAATTAGTATTACAAAATTCAGAAATTATTTTTATTTATGAATTTTGTTCAAGGTTTTACTATTAAATATTATGATGTTTTTTTATTCTTAATGGAATTGTTTTTAATAATATTATTTTTCGCGTATATAAATATCTTCAATAGGTGAAAACGCTGGAAATGCATTTGATAATTTTAATGAATTATTATTATTTGAAAATTCATAAAACCATGGTTCAAGCAAAAAATTATTATAATGTAGCAAAGAATCAATCCAGAATTTTCCTGTATAAGTTTCCAGTTCATGAACATCATTGTAATACTCTAGAATATAGTCGCCATTTGATGAGAGTTCAACCCAACGAAGTACTTTAGCATCGCGGTAAACAGTTGTTTTAATACCATCTTTATCTTCCCATCCCCAAAAGTATTTACTAAATTTCCACCTACCTATTATTATTTTAGCCGGGTCGGTTTCGAGCGGACCAGTTTCATTTTCATTAATCGGGTCGTTTTTACTACACCCGGCTGCAATTAATAGTAAAAGCATCGTAATTGTGAATAGTATGAATTGTCCTGGTTTCATAAAGTTTTAATATACGTAATTTGTAAAGAATGGGTTTCGGTATTCAGGATAATAAGGATTATCGGGTATAAGATCAGGGATCGGAGCTTGCACAGCATGTTAGCTGAACAACTTTTGGCAAATTTAAAAATTGCCGGTGTTTTTTAGGTATTTCACGGAGACCTAATCATAAC
>JABMQB010000662.1 GCA_013203525.1 Mariniphaga sp. | reverse complement strand
GTATTTGATGGAGCTGAGTGGTTTCATTGGACAGGTATTACGCCAGCAATATCCCAAAATGCTGCCGACGTTTGTTTGGAGGCAATTCAAAAAGCAAATGAGTTAGGTATTACAATTTCTTGTGATTTGAATTACCGAAAGAATTTATGGAAATATGGTAAAACTGCCGAAGAGGTCATGCCCGATTTGGTTGCAGGTACCGATATTATTTTAGGTAACGAAGAAGATGCAGAAAAGGTATTGGGTATAAGGCCGGAAGGGATAGATGTAACCAGTGGGCATGTTGAAGGAAAGGCATACATTTCTGTTTCGAAACAAATTATGGAACGTTTTCCTCGATGTAAAAAAGTAATTACAACTCTTCGGGGTTCTGTGAATGCAAATCATAATACATGGTCTGGAGTACTTTGGGATGGTTTTAAATTGTATGAAGCTCCAACCCATGATATAACCCATATTGTAGATAGGGTAGGTGGAGGTGATTCGTTTATGGGCGGATTGATTTATGGTTTATTGACCTTTGACGATGACCAAAAAGCACTTGAGTTTGCAGTTGCAGCCTCATGTTTGAAACATACAATTTATGGCGATTTTAACCAGGTTACAGTTGAAGAGGTTGAAAAACTGATGAGTGGTGATGCATCAGGTAGAGTTGCAAGGTAAGAAGTAAAAAAGTAAACATTGTTCAGTCAACAGTTAGTAAAATGGTAGTATGAACAATGAATACTGAACAATTAAAAATATGGCACAATTTACCAGAATTGAAGTTGCAGTAAAAATGCAGGAAGCCGGAATAGTACCGGTGTTTTATCATTCAGATATTGATGTGTGTAAGAAAGTAGTAAAAGCATGTTACGATGGTGGAATAAGAATTTTTGAGTATACAAACCGGGGTGATTTTGCAACTTTGGTTTTTGCTGCCTTAAATCAATGGGCAGCGAAAGAATTACCGGATATGATATTGGGTGTAGGATCGATTGTTGATGAAGCAACAACAGCAATGTATATTGCTTTGGGTGCTAATTTTATTGTTTCTCCAGTATTGGATGAAGGCATGGCAAGTGTATGTAATAAACGGAAAATTTTATGGAGCCCTGGTTGTGGTTCTATTACCGAAATTAATAAAGCGCATGAGTTGGGATCAGAAATAGTGAAGATTTTCCCTGGATCGCAAGTAGGTGGTCCTGGATTTATTAAAGCTATGCATGGACCAATGCCATGGACCAGTATTATGGTTACCGGCGGTGTGCAGCCTACTGAAGAAAGCCTTAAATCGTGGTTTGATGCCGGAGCTACATGCGTAGGGATGGGATCACAGTTGTTTACAAAACGTTTAATTGAAGATGGCGATTTTGGAAGCATTACAGAAAATGTCAAAAAGGCGCTTACAATTATTAAACGAATAAATTTATAATGTCTGGAGAATTATCCCGATTTTTAATCGTAGCCCTAGTAGCATCTCTGTTAGGAGGTTGTAAGGGCGAGCGTGAACATAAAGTACTAAAATTAGCTCATGGATTAGACCCAAACCACCCGGTGCATAAAGGAATGGTGTATATGGCAGAACGCCTGGAAGTAAAATCAGATGGTAAGCTAACAATAGATATTTACCCTAGTGGGCAGTTAGGTTCTGAACAGCAATGTGTGGAGTTATTACAAATTGGTAGCCTGGCTATCACTAAGGTTTCTGCTTCGGTAATGGAGAGTTTTACCCGAAAGTTTAAAGTGCTGGGATTACCTTATGTTTTCAGGTCGAAGGATCACGCCAATAAAGTTTTTGACGGAGATATTGGGCGCGAGCTATTGCTTGGTACCGAAGAGTTCTGGATACGGGGACTTTGCTTTTACGATGCTGGATTTAGGAGTTTTTATACCATCGACAAGCCAATTAATTCACCTGAAGATTTATCGGGATTAAAAATCAGGGTAATGAAAAGTATTACCGCTATGGAAATGGTAAAATCACTTGGCGGTTCTCCAACACCTATTTCATGGGGTGAATTATATACAGCCCTTCAGAGTGGGGTAGTAGATGGTGCGGAAAATAACCCGCCCAGCTTTCATACATCGCACCACTATGAGGTATGTAAGCATTATTCGCTGGATGAACACACTCTTGTTCCGGATGTGCTGATTATCAGTACAAAAGCTTGGAAGATACTGACCGAACAGGAAAAAATGTGGTTACAGGAGGCTGTTGATGAATCAGTGCCCGTACAGCGTAAATTTTGGGACGATGCAGTGAAAGAGGCTCTTGAAATAGTTCAGGAAGCAGGTGTTACCATCCATCGGCCAGATAAAGCTAATTTTGCTGAAAAAGTGGAACCATTACTTAACAGTTATCGGGAAGACGAATTGTTGGGCCCGCTGATGCAACGCATTCAGGACGTAAAATAAAATTATAAACCTAAACTATATGACAATCAGAAAAAAAATTGATAATGTCCTTGAATACATTTTGATAGCCCTAATGAGTATTTTGGTACTTGATGTATTATGGCAGGTGTTTAGCCGTTATATTCTGGGTGCCCCCAGTTCGTTTACCGATGAATTGGCAGGATACCTGCTTATTTGGGTTGGGCTTTTGGGATCTGCCTATGTAGCCGGTAAAAATGAACATCTGGCTATCGACCTGCTTCTTCAAAAAATGACTGGTGCGAAGAAAAAACGACTGCAATTATTTATCAATATGATTGTTGCTGTATTTGCCCTGTCCGTCATGTTTATTGGAGGCACTTGGCTTGTTTATACACGGTTCCATCTCGAAGTTAGTTCTGCCGCCCTGGGATTACCTCTGGGGTATGTATATTTGGTCCTTCCTTTAAGTGGGGCTTTAATTATTTATTATGCAATTGATAATTCGTTGAGTCAATAATATTATTAGGTTATGGAATTTATAGGTATAATTGTTTTAGTAGTAAGCTTTATCATATTATTGGCCATTGGAGTACCCATTGCATTTAGTATTGGTATTTCTGGGATATTGACAATGCTGGTGACCATCATGCCCATTCCGGCCGCAACCACATTTGCGCAACGAATGGCCACCGGTCTTGATAGTTTTGCACTTCTGGCTATTCCGTTTTTTATTCTGGCCGGAAATATTATGAATAAAGGGGGGATTGCCATGCGGTTAATTAATTTTGCCCGTGTATTGGTCGCCCGTTGGTCTGCCGGGCTGGCTTTTGTAAATGTAATTGCCAACATGATGTTTGGTGCTATTTCCGGTTCGGCTGCAGCATCAGCTTCTGCAATAGGTGCTATTATGGCTCCTGAGATGGAGAAAGAAGGGTACGACAGAAACTTTAGTGCGGCCGTTAATATTACCTCGGCCACAACGGGTTTGTCAATTCCGCCAAGTAACATTCTGATTGTTTATTCGTTGGCAAGTGGTGGCGTTTCTATCACCGCGCTTTTCCTGGCAGGGTATGCGCCTGGTATTTTAACTGGGTTGGCAATTATGGTCATGGCCATGTCGATGTTGACATATAAAGAGTCTGGTATTAAAGGTGTTGCCAGAAATCTCGGTAAATTGTCTTTAGTAGTTCTGGCCGGAATTTTGTTTGTTTTCGGAATTGTGCAAATGAATAAAGTAGTTTCTGCTAATACATCTAATATAATTTATGGCGGATTAGCCCTGGGTTTTCTGGTTATGATTGGATTGTTTGCAAGAAACCATAAAAAGGGGGTTAAACTGGCTTTAAGTAAATTATTGGATGCCCTACCCAGCCTTATGATGCTGGTTATTGTTATCGGTGGAATTGTTGCAGGTTTTTTTACTGCAACCGAAGCATCAGCTGTGGCAGTATTATATGCCCTTATCCTGGCTTTTATTTACAGGGAATTAAAAGTGAAGGATCTTCCTGAGGTTATTCTGAAGTCGGTTAAAACAACTGCTTTTGTGTTATTATTGGTGGCAACATGCATCGGTTTATCGTGGATAATGGCCTATGAGAATATCCCGCAAAATGTGAGCGAGGTCCTATTGGGGTTAAGCGACAATAAATTTGTGATACTTTTGATCATTAACATGATCCTGCTCTTTGTAGGAGTGTTTATGGATATGACACCAGCCGTTTTGATCTTTACGCCGATTTTTTTACCGATAGTTACTAAGCTTGGATTGGATCCGGTCCATTTTGGTATCATCCTGGTTTTGAATTTAAGTGTGGGCCTGGGTACACCACCGGTTGGATCACTGCTATTTATTGGCTGTAGTGTCAGCAATGTGAAAATTGAAACGGTAATAAAACCGTTACTACCGATGTTTGTTGCAATGATTATTTGCCTTTTGCTGGTAACATACATTCCTGAAATTTCATTATGGTTACCAGGAGTTCTAGGATTTTAACATAAAATGATAAATCATCATGAAATTTGTTAACAAATTAAGATATAAATTAATGCCGGTTAATAATAATTAGCCTGCATCTTTTATAATTAGACACTATTTAAAATTATCCATTTATTCTATTATGCGTCTTTTTTGCTTATACTGCGTTGAATTTTCCTTAAATAGCTGGTGCTATTC
>JABMQB010000065.1 GCA_013203525.1 Mariniphaga sp. | reverse complement strand
TGTGAGCTTTTAGAAGTATGCCGCAGTAGCTTCTACTATGTTCCCCAGCAAGAGGGTGTTGATAATCAGGGACT
Source organism: Mariniphaga sp. (assembly GCA_013203525.1). GTDB lineage: Bacteria > Bacteroidota > Bacteroidia > Bacteroidales > Prolixibacteraceae > JABMQB01. Next base: position 4,889 of record JABMQB010000065.1, on the reverse strand, counting down.
CATGAGGCTGATAGATAAGCAGTATATGGAAACACCATTTTACGGTGTACCCCGGCTGACGGAGTATTTACGGGGGGCCGGTCATCAAGTGAACCCAAAGCGCATCCGCCGTTTATACCGGCTGATGGGTTTGCATGCCATTGGGCCACGCCCCAATACAAGTAAACCCCACAAAGGGGAAGGGCACACTATATTCCCTTACCTATTACAGGATTTGAAGGTTACCCACCCAAACCATGTTTGGGCTATGGATATAACTTATGTACCAGTAGGTAATGGGCATATGTACCTTATTGCCATTATAGACCTTTACAGCCGCTATATAGTTGGGTGGTCGCTTTCTAACACAATGACAGCAACATGGTGCAAAGAATACCTGGAATTAGCTATAAACAACCATGGTTGCCCTGAAATAATAAATACTGACCAAGACAGTCAATTTTCATCCCCTAAGTTTATAGGGTTTGTCCTTGGGGGAGGTATCCAATTTAGTATGGATGGTAAAGGGCGGGCTATTGATAATATATTTATAGAACGGTTTTGGAGAAGTATAAAGTATGAGAAAATATACATGGAGCCCTCAGATGATGGGTTAGAACTTTACGGTAAAATAATGGCATATATGGAATTTTATAATACTAAAAGACAACATCAATCTCTTGGGTATAAAAAGCCAGAGCAGGTGTTCCGTCAGGCTGCATAGATTTCCCTTTCCGCCCAATTGGGCGGAAAGGGAAATCTAGCTTATCTTTGAAAGATAGTTGTCTAGTGAAAGGGAGTATTTAATATTTCATACCTAACAATCTTAGGAGCGATGCTTATTAATTGACGATGAATGGCTTCGTCTCCTGTTAACAAATAGTATTGCACTAAATAATAGAATTTATGGCTAACCAAAGCCGAGTCACCGGCAAAAGCCCATGTTTTTTCAGCTCTTTTCTGAAGTTCAGCTGAACGTTCTTTATTGTAGGGTTTATATAACCTTGCCAGATGCGCAAATAATCCTGCCGCCAAGGTTGTTGCATTATCACTTACTTCGAAAGTAGCATACTGGTCAGTATCTTCATCCAGGCCAACCTCATCACTCGGATATCCAGTCCTTTCGGTTCCTGACCTTACACCTCCATTTTCCTCCTACAGAAATTCAAAAACCAAAGCTCCCCATTCTGCCTCATCAATAACATCAGGAATTCCATTTCCCTGCTCAATTGGTTTGTAATCACTATCAAACTTATCGGGGAGATTGTATTGCAAATCTGAGAAATAGTCGGGAAACATATCATAATATGTTAATAAAACCATTGGTGCTATCATATGGTGATCGCGACGGTCGGCATCTCCGGCATCATGATATCCCCCACGAATTTTCATAACAGGATCGTTTGGAGAAATAGCAACCCGCGCCTCCCTGGAAGGGGAGTCGGTAACATATACTGTAGGATGACAAATTTCACGAATATCAAAATCAAAATATGGTTTTTTCTGTTCAATACCGCATCTTTCATATAACAAGCCACGAAAGGAAATATAAGCCAGACGTTTTGCATATTCACTGCCTACGGCAAACGGAAACGAACTACCATATCCTTTTACTTCAATTTGGTATGGCCCTCCTTCCGGAACTTTGGAAAGATCCATTTGATAAACAAAATCTCCGGAATTTTCATTTGCTCCTAATTCCTTTAAAGTACCTCCGGTTATAGATTTACCCGATTCAATTTCAAAAACCTCATATGCCGGTAATTTACCCTGAATCTTTCCTCCTTCGCCGGTACCAGTCCAGATAGCAAAATTGGCATATCGAATATTTGATAGCGCACTATAACCACTTTGATTGGTCTTTATCGATTCACAAAAAATCTTTTTCGAATTGAAGGTAAATGTTGTTTCTCCATGGGGTGTTTTAAGTGCATATTTTTCACCCTCCACGAAAGGTTTATCCATGGTCAGGTAGAATATGATGCTCATACCCAAATTCAACCGCCTCCCAGTTTGGAGTCACCCATTTATCAATTTTTACGGGATTTTTACCATTTAGGCTCCAGTCAGTAAGATTTGTTGTAATCTCGTTCATATCGGGACCTAAAAAATAAGCCACAAGGATATTATCGGAGGAAGTTCTGATTTCCTCAAGCTTCAGATTTTTCATTTTTGGCCATTCATCAAGTTGGGCTTTAGAGATTACAACGAATAATAAAAGTATAAATACCAGAACTGATTTTTTCACGATTTCAATATTAATGTATTTCCTTTAAAAATTTCAAAAACCATCAAATGTGTAATCTCCAAAACTGCTCATAAAAGAAGAATCAACAACCACTATTATGAATAATATGGAAATTATTTTTTACAGTTTGTAGTTAAGCAATTAGTATTTTTTAAGTAACTCCAGCATTCTACGATCTAATTTACTACCGTACCAATCTTCATATTCAATGTCCTTTCTACCTGAATCAAGAACACCGAAATCACCACGGAAATTCCAGAATCCCCATCCAATATTATTTTCAGTTAATACTCCCAACACATCGTTTAACCATGAGATAAAAACGTCATGTGGTGTTTCCCGGTAACATCCCATTTCACCGCAATGCACTCCAACGCCTTGCTCAACTAGTTCAATCCATGGGCGGTAGAATTCTTCCAGGCTTTTTCTGTCGTAATATTTGCCATCAATTGTTCCAGGCCAGACAGGCATAGGAGCATCATCCGGGTTTTCCCAGACCCATGATGCCCGATAATGAGAAACTACTCCAGGGTAATACCCTCTGCAGCTTTGAGCAACATTTAAATCAATGAGTTCAGGGGTAACCAGGCCACCACTATTATTTCCATCAGCGACAACTAGACGGTTTGGATTATGCTTATGAATAACATCTAAACAACCCTGAACAATCTTTCTGTAAAGCTCACCGGGCAGTGCACTCTTTTTGCTGAACTGATCATTCATATCCTCCCGGAAACAGGGCTCATTTATAAGATCGAAACTGAGTTTCTTTTCAGAAATATTTTTAAATCTTTTTGCCCACATTTCCCAATGGGTGTAAAGAGCCTGTTGTGCCGGTTCATCTTTCCAAAGGTTGTAAGGTTCGTAAAATCCAGAATTTACACAAAAACCGGGAACCCTGTGCAGGTTAAGACTAACATGCATATTATACTTGTTTGCCATATAAACCAGTTTTTCCATTTCTGCAATAACAGGTTCATTGAAGCTTACAACTTCTTCGGGTGTAACCCGATTCGTTCTGTCTGTGCCCTGATCAAAATTAATGTAACAAGGATACTGAATTGGAATTCTTACAAAATCAAAGCCCCAGTCAGACATCCATTTAAAATCATCCTCAGTCGACAACCTTCGGCTATTTTGACGCGGAAGTCTTAACGGTCTGGATGTATAAAAGTCAAGCAGATTAAATCCCCGCCAACGTGGAAGTTTGTTTGTTGCAGGAAGCGATAATCCCAATGCTGTAACACCACCGGAAAGGCCTATCATGGCACTTCCCAGTCCGGTTGTTTTAAGAAATGTACGACGATCAAGATTTCCCATAATAATATTTATTAAATTGAAACTCAACAATAAAAATTCATGTTTGTAAAATTCTATAATCTGTTATTTTACCGATTGTTGTTATTATCCAAAAATAGAATCATTATTTACGCGATGCCAGATATCCCCATATATAAGCTGCCTGCCCCAGAGGTCGACCTATTACATACTCGTTCATTGGGACAATCCAAAATACATCAAAAAATGACTCTGATGTAGGCCATTCTGATATTTCCGGATTTAAGTTTGCATTAATCCTCTTTTCCATAGGAGATCCAGCTCTTGCATAACTGTCAGTTAGCTCAAACGGGCCAAATACTGTAATTCCAAGTGGAGCGGGCCGTCCGGTGTGTTGTGAATCTTCATGCAGCGGTTTTTGAATATAATTTTCTCCCAAACCGGTAGTTAAACTAAGGTTCATTGGATTAGCTCCTGCAACATAGAGTGTAGACCGAAGCATTGTTTTCAGATATTTGGAATCCCCCGAAAAATAGTGTGCCCTGACCAGTGTGGGTTCTGCAGGAATGGTATACGCTGATGAATACGCGCCATTTGGCCTGCCAGGTGAGCCGGTAGTAAGTCCAAATGCATTGTTAGCTGATATCTCTACAAGACGGTTAGCTACAGAAATGAGGGCATTTACTGCATTTTGCCGGGCTTTCTTGTCTACTAATTTTTCATCCAAACGTGCATAAATAAACGAAGCTTCAGTACGTTCGGTTTCCAGGTTTTGAGTTGAAAGGTAAACCTCGTGCCAGCGTTTGTTTTTTGTAAGCCGGTAAAGCTCAACAGCAGCAAGGTTACGTTCTATTGGTACTGTATTTTTTGCACGTTCTCTGACCTGAGCATATTCAGGTGCTGAAATCCACTTTTCATATTCAACCTCAGCCCATTCCATCGCTTTTATTGCACTCTCTTCCCATTTTTTGGCTTCTTCTCCCTTTCCCAGCATTTTCAATACGTATGCTGCACGTGCAGCAACACCTATATACAAATAACTAGACCAGTGGTCGGGCGCATAAGCCAGTGCAGTTTGTGTCTCCTGCCAGGAAGTACTGCCCTCGATCGGGTGTTCGGATGATTCAACACCTCCACGAATACCGCCTTCAGGCGTTTGCATTCTCCTGTATATATCAAGACCAAATAAAGCCTCATCAACTATATCAGGTAAATCATTTTTCGATTCAGGAATATACAGACAGAGGTCTTTAAAATAACCGGGATTCATCTCAAATAATTCAAGATAAAGCCTGACAAGATTTATGATAAAACAAAAAGGGCACCAGCCACTGCCATATTCACTAACGGTTTCAACTCTTCCCGATTCTGAACATCTTAGTGC
>JABMQB010000064.1 GCA_013203525.1 Mariniphaga sp. | reverse complement strand
TTTCAGACAAAAATCCATAACCAGGATGAATTGCATCAACCTTGCTGTTTTTTGCAACCTCAATGATTTTTTCAATATTTAAATAACTTTCTGATGAAGGTGCTTTCCCAATATAATAAGCTTCGTGAGCATACCGAACATGTAGTGAAGTTCTGTCAGCTTCAGAATAAACAACTACCGTTTCAATGCCCATTTCTCTGCATGTACGCATTATTCTGATAGCAATTTCTCCCCGGTTAGCAATCAGTATTTTTTTGATCTTATTCATTTTTAAGCAATTGAGTTTTTAACTATGCTTTTGAAACGGTAAATTAAAGATTAATAACTCGAAAGTGAAAATAATGTTTAAATAAAAGATTTTTGAATTAACATATTTTAATATTTTGATTTTTTTAAAAAAGAGTTTAAATTTGCATTGCTAAACTAAAACTATGGAATTGAATTTTAACCCCGGATTACTAATAATCTTTGTATTATTTTCATTACAGTTATCCGCGCAAGAAGATCAATATACATTGTCTAATGACTCGTTGGTAAATTATTATGCCAGCCAGAAACGAGTTTATTATGCAACCCGTATAGAATCAAAACCAAAAATAGACGGCAATTTAACAGATGGTTGCTGGTTGGAAGGCGAATGGTCGGCCGGATTCAGGCAGCAACAACCGGCTCAAGCAAAAGCACCTTCACAGGAAACAGAAATCAAAATCTTATACGATAACCAGAACTTATATATTGGAATGATTTGTTACGACAATGAACCAGATAAAATAAGGCCAATTCTGGGTAGGAGGGATGATTTCACATCAGGTGATATTGCTGGTGTGGCACTTGATACCTATTTTGATAAACGCACTGCTTTTGAATTTAATGTTTCTGCAGCCGGGCAAAAAATTGATTTAATGCATTTGGGCGCTTATCAGTGGGATACAAATTGGGATGCTGTTTGGGATGGGAAAGCCCTTGTTGGTGACTCTGCATGGTTTGTGGAAATGAGTATCCCATTTAGCCAGGTTAGGTTTGCGAATAAAGAGGAACATATATGGGGAATGCATATATGGAGATGGATAGACAGGCTTGACGAAGAAGATCAATGGAAACTTATTCCGATTGATGCACCTGCGATGGTTTATATTTTTGGTGAATTACGAGGAATTAAAGGAATTCAAAACAAAAGAAATTTCGAAATTCTTCCGTATGCAAAAGCAAAGTATATTACCGATGCTAATAATAATGAACGATTTGGATTTGGTTTGGATGGGAAAATAGGTGTTACGTCGGATTTTACCCTTGACTATACCATAAATCCTGATTTTGGACAGGTTGAGGCAGATCCTTCAGAATTGAATTTAACATCATACGAAGTTTTTTATAATGAAAAAAGGCCATTCTTTTTGGAAGGGAACAGTATACTGGAATATGACATGGAAAATGATTTGCTTTTTTATTCGCGAAGAATTGGTCATGCACCAAGTTATACTCCTGGTATTTCTGAAGGACAAAGTCTTTCAATAACTGATAATACATCAATTCTGAATGCTTTAAAACTTACCGGGAAAAGTAAAAAGGGATTATCTGTTGGAGTTATAAATAGTATGACATCGAAAGAATTTGCAACTATAACTGACCAGGGGAAAGATACCAAACATGCTGCTGAACCATTTACAAATTATTTTATTAGCAGGGTTAAACAGGATTTTAATGAAGGGAATACTGTTATAGGAGGAATGTTAACTGCAACCCTTCGATCAATTAAAGATGACCAACTTGATTTTTTACCTCAAAAAGCGATTGTTGGAGGCTTTAATTTTCAACATAATTGGGCTAACAGGAAATACTATATTGACATAAAAACTTTTTACTCAAACATTAGTGGAAGTGAAACAGCAATAAGTAATTTACAACGTTCTTCAAGGCACTTGTATCAGCGAATTGATGCAGATCATTTGGAATATGATTCTAATAGAACAGTATTAGATGGTTGGGGAGGGCAAATAGCAGGTGGAAAACGAAGTGGAAAACTCAGAATTACAAATAGCCTGAGTTGGAGATCTCCCGGAGTTGATATGAATGACCTGGGATATCTTAGGCAAGCCGATTATATAAGAAATGAAATTAGGTTGCGGTATCAGGTCAATAACCCCAGGGGGATAACCCGAAACTATTATGTAACATCTTCTTATAGACATGATTGGAGTTTTGGTGGCGAAAACATTTATAACAAATGGGATAATCATGCAATGGTGAAATTTAAAAATCTTTGGAGTATCCATCTCGATCTTGATCGATATTTCCACATGCTTGATACCAGGCAGTTAAGAGGAGGGCCGGCATTAAGGATCGATGATATGTCGAGTTTTGAGTTTTTTATCCAAACAAACAGTACAAAAGATTTGTTTTTTGGTTTTGGTTCGAACATGGATTGGTACGACAATAAGTTATCCAGTTCAAATGATTATACTTTTCATGTCGGCTTGCAGATTGGCGATAACCTTACAATTACTTCCAATACTGTTTATGAAAAGACCATTGATAATAACCAATATATTACCCGGCAAAAAATTGGTGATAATTATAATTACATAGTTGGGAAACTTGACCGGAAAACATTGTATACAACGCTTCGGATGGAGTATTTTATAACACCCGAATTGTCATTGCAGTTTTATGGAAGCCCATATGCCTCAACCGGAAAATTTCTTGATTTTAAAGAAGTTGCACACTCACAATCTGAAAATATTGATGAGAAGTATAATATATTAAAGACTTCATTGCTTAGTGATGGAAGGATTTCACTAAATACAGGGGGTAATTCATTAACTCCATATTTAATTTCAAATCCCGATTTTAATTTTCAGGAATTCAGGTCCAATTTTGTTGCACGGTGGGAATTTAACCCAGGTTCAACTGTTTATTTCGTTTGGACACATAACCGTTCACAATCTGAAGACAATTATAATGAATCGATCTTTGATTCTTTTAATGGGATTTTTGACGTAAAACCTCAGAATGCATTTATGTTTAAATTCAGCTATTGGTTTTCGTTGTAAACGCCAGATTCTTACCTTTGCACCGAAATGAATTTTTCGGAATACATACCATTTTATAAAAGAAACCTTAGTCTTGCATTTCCTGTCATAATATCACAAATAGGGCAGGTAACAGTAATGATTGTTGATAATATGATGGTTGGGCATGTGGGAACAAATGAGCTGGCAGCTGCCGCTTTTGCAAATAATGTATTTATGGTAGGAATGTTTCTGGGGATGGGAATTACTTATGGTTTAACACCAATAATAGGCCAATCTTCTGGAAATGAAATAAAAACTGCATCATGGCTTAAAAATGGTTTCTTTTCTCATATAGTTATTGGTATTGTTCTTTTATGTTTTTTGATTAGCCTTTACTTCATAATGCCGTTTTTGGGGCAAACTGAGAATGTATTAAGACTTTCAAAATCCTATTACCTATGGTTATGTGCCTCATTCCTTCCATTTTTATTTTTTTATTCTTTTAAGCAGTTTTTTGAAGGAATTGGTAATACAAAAATTGCAATGTATATCACCTTGTCAGCAAATATTATTAATGTATTTGTAAACTATGTCTTAATTTTTGGAAAATTAGGCATGCCGGAAATGGGATTAACAGGGGCCGGCATAGGTACTTTTGTTTCAAGGCTGGCAATGCCGCTGTTATTTACCTTGGTAATTATTAAAAATACTCAATTAAAACATTACTTTTTATTGGCAAAACAACAGTCATTAAAAATAAAAAAAATAAAAGAAGTATTAAGGGTCGGGATACCCATTGGATTACAATTGGTTGTTGAACTTCTAACATTTAGCCTTGGGGCAATTATGATGGGTTGGCTGGGAGAGGTGCCATTGGCTGCGCATCAGGTTGCCATCGGATTAGTAGCATTTACTTATATGATTTCTCTGGGAGTTGCCTCAGCAACCACAATAAGGGTTAGCCATCAGCTCGGTAAAGGCGATTATTATTCCCTTAAAAAAGCAACTTTTGCATCTACACATTTAGTGATGTTTTTTATGTTTTCAATGGCAATAATTTTCATTCTTTTCAACCAATACCTGCCACTAATATTTACAAATGACCCGGAAGTAATTGCAATTGCATCGGGATTAATAATAATTGCATCATTTTTTCAGATATTTGATGGATTGCAAGTGGTTATGTTAGGGGCATTGAGAGGATTGTCGGATGTAAAAATACCAATGGCTTTTGCATTTATCGCTTACTTATTTGTTGGAATTCCAACCAGTTATATCCTGACATTTGAATTTAATGTTGGCCCCAGAGGAATTTGGCTTGGATTTCTTTTTGGGCTCTCTTTTGCAGGTGTATTATTCTTCACCAGATTTAAGAAATTGATTTCAGCTAAGCAATAAAAAAACGGGTTACCTGCTTATGCGATAACCCGATTGTTCATAGTTTAGTTTAGTTAGATCAGAAAACGATACTGGTCTAAGAGAAAAGGTAGATTTATATGTCTTCTGTCGTTAAATCCTTAATATTAAAGCAATGCTAATATAATACAAATATGTATTCCAGTGTTATGAAATTTAAACTTTTCTTAAAAATTATTAAAGCTTCGCTTAATTGCTTTTGCAAGGCATTGAAAAACAGGACTTTTTAAAAAGTCAATATGTTATAAAAAATATTATTCTTAAAAAATAAGTTTAATGACATTATTGTCCATTTTGCAAACTATTAAACAATGCATGCTAATATTTTATTAGAAATGCGTATTTATTGAATTAATTATTGTTTTAATTCAGATTAATTATATCAAATTAGAAATAACTATTTTTGAATTCTCATTAAGGATGAAAATTCGAATCTATTTTTTAAGAGTTATGAAAATTGTTGTATTAGACGGATTTACCCTAAATCCGGGAGACTTAAGTTGGCAAGGTTTAAATAAAGTTGGCGATGTTACTATATATGACCGTACCACACCTGAATTGACTTATAAACGTATTAAGGATGCTGAGATAGTTATTACCAATAAAGTATTAGTTGACCGGGTATTAATGAATAAGTTGCAGAATCTGAAATACATAGGTGTTCTGGCTACAGGGTATAATGTTGTGGATACTGTAGCTGCTACAGACCTGGGAATTATTGTCACCAACATTCCGGCTTATAGTACTGATTCTGTGGCACAAATGGTATTTGCCCACATTTTGAATTTCACACAAAGGGTGGGCTTGCATTCCGATTCTGTAAAAAAGGGTGATTGGACTGGGAACATTGATTTTATGTATAGCCTAACCCCACAAATTGAACTTGCTGGAAAGGTATTGGGAATAATTGGTTTTGGGAAAATTGGAAGAGCAGTTGTTAAAATTGGGGAAGCATTTGGTATGCAAATTAAATTTCAAAACCGAAGTGTTATTAATGATAAACTATCAAACTTTAAGCAAGTTAATTTGAATACAATTTTTAGCGAGAGTGATTTTATTAGCATTAATTGTCCACTTACAAATGAAAATAAGGGATGCTTCAAATAAATTTAACTAGGGCGACTTCACTGTCCCATATGCCGGTCCTACAGTGACTGCAGAAAGGCCATTTCATCACTCCTCTAGCTAACTAAGTCTTTATTTCTTGAATCAATTGTCAACTTTTGCAGCTTGTTTGAAACTGGATGATGAGTGG
>JABMQB010000661.1 GCA_013203525.1 Mariniphaga sp. | reverse complement strand
CTGAGTATAAATTACCCATTGAAATGCCGGCATTATTAGGAGCAGGGTCCGAATTTATTCCCAACGAAAAACTAGAGTATTACGAAAATGAAGTTCTTAAACTTGACGAGCTGAACGAGGACACAACTTTTGCAGGGTACATTTATGGCGGTATTAATAGCAGTGCCCCTAATATATTTTTTATTAACGATGGAACTCAAAGCAGTGCAAGCAACCAGATTTTTAAAGTCTCCATAATTAAAAACAGTCCCGTTGGAATTGATGAACTTAACGTTCAAAGTGTTGGTGATTTTATGATGCAGGTTTATCCAAATCCTAACGAAGGTGAGTTTATTGTACGGTTTAATCGTGCCAAACAAAACGATGTTCAGATTTTAATTTACAATATGAAAGGACAATTGATAACCAAAGAACTTTTAACAGGTTTATCAACAGGAATGAACGAGCACAGAGTTCGATTATTGAACCTCAAAAATGGAGGAACTTTTTTGGTTAACATTCAGTCTGGCAAATTTAAAGCGGTTCAAAAAGTAATTATTAATTAATTACCTGGAATTTTTAAAGTACCTCATTTGCTCAGGTAATAGTGACAAGAATAGTAAGTGAAACTGATAAAGTTTAAATGTGAAATACGGACGAACATAAAAAAACAGATAGTTGTTACAGACCTCTTACAAAAACCATTTTCTGACTGAATTATTTTTAATTTTTAAACATGAGATTTAAAATATCCTATTTTACAAAATTGCTTTTTTTCATGTTCTTATTGGCTTTTGCTGGTTGTCAAAAAGATGAGAATTTCGATAATAAAATACCAGAAGTTTCTACGGCTAATGTTACAAATATTGCAGAATTAAATGCGGAAGGAGGTGGATCCTTTTTAACAGAATTCAATACTTTTATTTCAGCTTATGGGCTTTGTTATAGTACCAACCAAAATCCTACTATAACCGATAGTATTTCAGAAGGAAAACTTATTTCGATAACTAAGGATGGGAATGATCGAGAAGAAATATTTAAATGCCAATTAACTGGCTTGTTGCCAAATACTACTATTATGTAAAGGCATTTGCAGCAAATTCAGTAGGCACTGGTTATGGAAATGAAGTGAGTTTTTTAACTCCTCCTTTAGCCCTTGGCCAAAGTTATAGAGGAGGAGTAATATACTATATAGATAATAGTGGGGAACATGGCTTAATAGCAGCTGCCAGTGACCAAAGCATCAACGCACAATGGTTTAATGGGAAAAGTTATATCAGGACTGGTGCAACAGGGGCCGAAGTAGGTGAAGGTAACGCAAATACGATCATGATAATAAATAAACAAGGAGAAGGGATTTATGCAGCTGCCTATTGTTACAATCTGGAACTTAATGGTTATGACGACTGGTTTTTACCTTCCAAAGATGAACTCAACCTAATATTCCAGCAAAAAGAGTTAATTGGCGGGTTTTCAAATGATTTTTATTGGAGTTCAACAGAATACGGAGAAGGTAGTGCGTGGGAACAGGTCTTTAACAGCGGTACTCAATATTATGTGAACAAGAATTTCCAAATTCATGTTCGGGCAATAAGGGCATTTTGATAACTACCTATGTGAATTTGGGATTAAAAATTTATAGGATATAAGTTTCGGTTAAATGACCGTAAATAAATACCATTGATCCTTTAGTTGGCAGCACTTTAGGTGCTCTTTAAAATCGAGAATCATACAAAAAAACAAAAGCCGAACTGTGTAATACAATTCGGCTTTGTAACTTGTACGTTTTAATCTTTGAACAATAATTTCAGGTTTGAAATTTACTTGTAATGCTTATAGTCCCCACTCTGCAAGGAGTGCTTTTACTTCTGCCAGGTGGGCGTTTCTAAGGTCCACCATTTCTTCGCGGATAGCCAACTTATCAGTGAAAGTTGCAGACCTCATAGCTGTTCTTAATAGGTCCATTTCAGCTTGAAATTCAACATAAAGGACACCAAGGATATCTTGCTGTTCTACCGTTAATTGGGTAGTACATGTTCGGTCAACGACAGTACTGATGCCAGTGTTCAGACATGCTCCACCTCTACCGATCTGAGCACTGAGGCCCATAGTTCCAACTACGATAAGGATAGCTGCCACTGCGATTCTAAAACTTAATTTTTTCATGGTAATTATTTTTTAATGATTAAACCAAAATTGGTTTTACTAATAGACACATGGATTACATAAAACTTGCAGGTTAACCACAAAAAGATTATTGGTGGAATTTAAACTTTCTTTCTTTGTATTACGATCCTGGTTTAAACTGAATGTAAAATAAATCAGGGATTATTTTTTATCAACAAATGAATATAAATACGACAGAATTTTTCCCTAATTTATGCTATATCAAATCTGAACATTTCTTTAAATCAATTTGAAAGAATATAATTGTACTTGATGTAAATGCCGTCGATAAGTTATACCAATATAGCTATGTAATACCTTATGGTAAAAATAAAATATCAGTGTATCCGTAATATTTGCATGACAGCTATTCGCCTATATATGCGATTCATTTGTGTGAGAAATAAACGGTGTTGATTTAGATATATTGAGGACATGGAAAAGCTAATTCACATAATTTTCCGGTAACGGCTTTTTATATAAAACGCCCATCATCTTTTGTTGTTTTATGCCTGTGGACTTTATCTTCCAGCCAACCTGTTTTTTCGACTTCAAAAAAATCCATTGAAGGAACAAATGGTTTAATATCAATAACCGGAGTTTCATCAAGCATATCCAAATTCCTGACAAATAATTTATTGCCCGTTATTTTATCTAACCTAACGATTGAAAATCCAATACGATTTGGCCGGGCCGGGCTCCGGGTCGAAAAAATACCATGAAAAACAGAATCCATGTAAGGTTTTACAATTAGTTTTTCTTGTTCAATTTTATGAAAATGGAACAAAACTATGATGTGGGAAAAACCTTCCAAATCTGTTAATCCTTCCAGGTATTCGTCAAAAATTTCAATTTCACCCGCAGCGGTTGAACCTCCGGGTTGAATCGGTGTCCCTTCCGGAATTGTAAAAGGCGAGTGTATAATTCCAATTGGGTGGATTTTTATTGATTTCATTGCATTTTTTTTCAATAGTATCTAAACGGGTT
>JABMQB010000660.1 GCA_013203525.1 Mariniphaga sp. | reverse complement strand
GGATTTTTAACTAAAGAATTTTTTGTTGGAAAACGAATTAGGTATTGACCTCCATTCAGAACATTTATTTTTTTAAGTTTTTTTCTATTTCTTTTGCTTCAGTATTTTACAAACCAGGGTCTTTCAAAAGCGTTGGAAACTGATTTAAACAAAGGCACAGTTCAATTAAACGACCTTAATAATCAGGTTGCAGTGGATTCTCTTTTGGAAGTATTGCCTCCAAATCTGGATTCAGTAATAAAAGCAGAGAATATAGATACCGATTTTAACTTTGATTTTGCCGCTTTACGTGATTCTAACGATTTAAAATCATCTTTGCTCATACTGGCTGATCAATTGGAAGAAAAAATTGATTCAACCTCTGATCCTAAAAAACTACGAAAACTAAAAACCTACGTACAATTATGCCGTTCACCCGAACAAGCTATCTCCCGAATTTTGAAATATGTATCGTACGCATTTTTCCTTCTTCTACCCATTTTTGCACTGATTCTGAAATTATTCTATATAAGAAGAAAACAAAACTATGTTAAGCATCTGATATTCTCAATACATCTTCATTCATTCTGGTTTCTTGTGGCCATAATTATTCTTTTACTCTTTTTAATATTCAAAAAAGTAGAAGGCGTTATACCTATCGTACTTATATTGTGGTGTGGTATATACTTTATTATTGCATTAAAAAAATTCTATCGGCAAAAAACCGGAAAAACAATTTTGAAATGGATCGGTATAAGCTTTTTGTATTACTTCGTTTTTTGGAGTATTGTAATGGCTGCTATGTTAAATGCTTTATCCATAATCTGATTTTACCGTAGAGGTTAAAATGTAGTTTCAAAAGTTTTTATCACCATTCCATTTTATATCTTTGCCAAAAATTTTGAATATGAATTTTGTTGAAGACCTGAAATGGCGGGAAATGTTGCACGATATGACCCCAAATACTGAAGAACAACTAAACAAAGAGATGACTTCAGCCTACATTGGGTTTGATCCAACTGCCGACTCATTGCATGTAGGCAGCTTTGCACAGATCATGCTACTAAAAAGATTCCAGATGGCAGGGCACAAGCCTATTGCACTTATGGGAGGTGCCACAGGTATGATTGGTGATCCTTCAGGCAGGTCTCAGGAGAGAAATTTGCTAAATGAAGAAACACTTCAAAAAAATTTTGATGGGATAAAATCACAATTGGAAAAATTCATCGATTTTCAATCGGGGGCAAAAAACTCTGCAGAAATGGTAAATAATTACGATTGGATGAAAGGATATTCATTTCTTGAATTCATTCGTGATATAGGGAAACACATTCCTGTTAATTATATGATGGCAAAAGACTCAGTGAAAAAACGTCTTGGTTCTGAATCAAAAGAAGGAATGTCGTTTACCGAATTTACTTACCAACTTGTACAAGGTTACGATTTTCTTTGGTTATACGATAATAAAAATTGCAAACTTCAAATGGGTGGTTCTGACCAATGGGGTAATATTACAACCGGAACTGAACTTATAAGACGCAAGTCGCGGGGTGAAGCATTTGCATTAACCATCCCGCTAATAACAAAAGCTGATGGCGGTAAATTTGGTAAAACCGAACAAGGAAATATCTGGCTCGATCCTGAACGAACAACACCTTATGCTTTTTACCAATTTTGGTTAAACACATCCGATGAAGACGCTGAGAGATATATCAAGGTTTTTACCTTAATGGGAAAGGATGAAATTACAAGCTTGATTAATCAACACAAAGAAGCTCCACATACAAGAATTCTTCAGAAAAAACTTGCCGAAGAGGTAACTGTAATGGTCCACTCCCGTCAGGATTATGAAATGGCGGTTGAAGCATCGTTAATACTATTTGGGAAAGGGACCGCTGAACAGCTTAAAAACCTGGATGAAAAAACTTTACTTGCAGTATTTGATGGTGTGCCCGTATTTTCTGTCTCAAAAGATGAATTGGAACAAGGAATAAATATAATTGATTTTCTAACTGAAACTGCACCATTTTTCCCATCGAAAGGAGAATTACGAAGAACAATCCAGGGAAACGGAATGAGTATAAATAAGGAAAAAATATCTGATACTGAGCTAATTATTAATTCCAAATTCCTGATTGGAGATAAATACATCCTTGCTCAAAAAGGCAAAAAAAACTATTCTTTAATTATAGCTGAATAGGCTTTTTTTTCACAAAATTAAATACTAAAACTGAACAAAATCCGTTCATAAATTGCTACTTAAAACTTAATCAAACTATATGAAAGACTTTTTCAATAATCAACGTATTCTGGATATAATCTGGAAAAGAAAATTTCATTTTATTGCTATTGGCATTATTGCGATTTTACTTTCTGCTGTTTTTTCATCGCCAACTTTTATTGCTCCAAAATATAAGTCATCGGCACGAATTTATCCAACCAATAACATTTTTACATTCAGTGATGAATCGGAAACAGAGCAAATGCTGGAAATTGTTAATTCGGCCGATATTAAAATAAAAATATTT
>JABMQB010000063.1 GCA_013203525.1 Mariniphaga sp. | reverse complement strand
GTAATATCAGATTCGAATTATGGATACTTTGACTTCTCACAGGAAAATTCTTATGGAATTTATCTTAACCTAAACTATACAACATCTGGTTTTGGACTAAGCCTTGAATACAAAGATTACCATAACTTTTTTATCGGATCGGGGCTTTCTGATCCTTCTACCCTTGTAAAAGAACATTCGTACCGGTTATTAAACAGAAGTACGCATGTTACAGAACTATATGATGAATCGGGGGTACAAGCTGAAATTTTCATCCGCCCATCCGATAAAAACCTGATAACATTAAATTATTCGCAAGCCTTAAATCAATTTGGTCAGGACATCATTTTTAAAGAGTTTTTTGCTGAACTAAATTCAGAAATAAACAAATCCTCAAACCTTGAAATCTTTGGTGATTATTCGTCTGATGAATTAACATTGGAAAAACACAGATTTGCATCGGGTGTAAATTACAGCCATTTAGTAAACAAGCAAAAATGGTTATTAACAACAGAATTTGAATTTCAACATGTACGTCGGAATACAGATTTTCAAAAAAGTTACAGTAACATCTACGGTGGATTAATAATTAGCAATTCAACAAAATTCTCAGCAGTACTTATATGGGAATTTACAAATGATAAAATAAAAGCTGACCTTGCAAATACCGATAAAATTGAATCAAAAAGACATTTTCCGGGAGTAAATATTCTTTATAAACCAACGAGTAAACATACATTTCAATTGTTTGCCGGAGAAAGACGAGGAGGGCCTGCATGTACCTCGGGAATTTGTTATGAAATACTTGACTTTAAAGGAATTGAATTACGTATTACAACCAGATTATAAATAAAACAAATTATGAAACATATTTTTACATTATTGATTACGATAAGTCTTACCGTGCTGGGCGCTAAAGCCCAGAACGTTGGAAGTGTAGTACCAGACTTTACACTACAGGATACTGATGGCGAGAATTTTACACTTTCGAACAACAAAGGGAAAGTAATATTTATTTTCTTACTTGGATACAATTGCCACCTCTGTATTAATGCCACGCCAACAGTAAAATCAACCATAATCAACCAGTTTAATTCGAATAATAATTTTCTGGCCATTGAGATCGATGCCTGGAATGGAAGCATAACTCAAGTTAAAAACTTTAAAACGGTTACCGGCCTTGATATTCCAATTTTGCAAAAAGGAAGCGACCTTGTTAGATCCTGGTCAACTTTTCACGACAGGTTAGTTGTAATCGACAGCCAGGGAATTATGAGGTACAAAGGTACATTGCCTGTTTCAAGTACAATTAACAGTGCTAAATCAGTTGTTGAGGAATTATTAAATAACCTGACAACTGATGTTTTTGAACTTGAGCAACAAGGGGGATTTTTATATCAAAATTTCCCTAATCCGGTTACAGGAAAAACAAATATTTATTTCAATCTGGAGTCATCCGGACAAACTCAATTAAAGATTTACAATGTTGCAGGAGAACTTATTAATATTCCTGTTAATGAATATTTACAAACAGGCAGGCATTTAGTTACAATTGATGGAATTAATTTAAAATCTGGAGTATACTTGTATAACCTTGAATCAAATGGAAAGACTGATACCAAAAGAATGCTAGTGAAATAGAAAAGTTCACCTGTATTTTATAATTTTGTTGTTGGCATTAAATTCAAAATGATGAGCGACGACAAACAAATTATATTTTCAATGTACAAAGTGAGTAAGTCTTTCGAGCCAAACCGGCCCGTGATAAAAGACATCTCACTTTCTTTTTTTCTGGGAGCAAAAATTGGTATAATAGGATTAAATGGTTCTGGTAAATCAACGCTGTTGAAAATTATTGCAGGCCTTGAAAAAAGCTTTCAGGGAGAATTGGTTTTTTCTCCGGGATATTCAGTTGGCCTTTTATCGCAGGAACCTCAACTTGATGATTTCAAATCTGTAAAAGAAATTATTGAAGAAGGAGTCCAGGAAACTATTGATGTACTAAAAGCTTACGAAGAGGTTAATAATAAATTTATGGATCCGGATGTTTTAGAAGATCCGGATAAAATGGACAAATTAATTAACGAACAAGCCCGGTTACAAGAATCTATTGACAGGCTGGATGCCTGGAACCTTGACAGCAAACTTGAACGGGCTATGGATGCATTACGTTGTCCACCTGGTGAACAAAGTATTAAAACTCTTTCGGGAGGTGAAAAAAGAAGGATTGCCCTTTGCCGACTGCTTTTAAAAGAACCGGATATCCTTTTACTCGACGAACCTACTAATCACCTCGATGCGGAATCGATACAATGGTTGGAAATGCACTTGCAACAATACAAAGGAACTGTAATTTGTATAACTCACGACCGCTATTTTCTTGATAATATCGCTGGCTGGATACTTGAACTCGATCGGGGTGAAGGTATTCCATGGAAGGGAAATTATACTTCGTGGCTGGAACAAAAATCAAAACGGCTTTCATCAGAGCAAAAACAAAATGAAAAACGGCGCCGGACACTTGAACGTGAATTGGAATGGGTAAGGATGGCACCTAAAGCACGACATGCAAAATCTAAAGCAAGGCTTTCGGCATACGATAAACTGCTTAATGAAGATGTTAAACAAAAAGAAGAAAGACTCGAAATTTACATACCAAATGGACCAAGGTTAGGTGAAAAGGTTATTAATGCCTCAAAAGTTGCTAAAGCTTACGCTGAAAAAATTCTTTTTGAAAATCTTGATTTTATACTTCCGCCAAATGGTATTGTTGGAGTTATTGGACCAAATGGAGCAGGAAAAACCACACTTTTCAAATTAATTCTCAACCTGGAGAACGCCGATAAAGGACAATTT
>JABMQB010000659.1 GCA_013203525.1 Mariniphaga sp. | reverse complement strand
TTTCTAATGTGTCTATCAAAATTCCATAATCCATTAAATCCTCTTTTAAATAAGGATCGCGGTAACGCCCTGGTTCCCACTTTTTAGCGGGGTAGGAGCTGAGGTACATGGCATCATACCTCTTACAGATTTTTTTAACTTGTTTTTTTATGTTTTTTGTGAAACTTTTTGCGCCATTGGCAGTGCCAATAAAAAGGCAGCGTTCCAAAGGTTTATAACCACGAAGAGTCATTAATTTATCAAATACAGTTCCTTCTATACCATACAATTTAAGTCCATGGTGTGTTTCTTCCGGATCAGAAATTCGGAAAACAGCCGGCATTCCAAATTCTCCCTGGCTGATTTCCCGAGAGGCTTCCACTGCCGAATTCCAATCACGGAAAATGAATCCGAAATATTTCCGGTTTTCCGGCATATATCGGAATATTTTCCAGGTAACTTCAACTACAACACCAAATGAACCTTCACTACCTTTTATAATATCTGTAATTTTGGGTCCGGTTGCTGTTGCCGGAAAGTCGAGTGTTTTTATTGTACCCGTTGGCGTAACTATTTCCAGGCTTAAAACCAGGTCGGCTGCATCGCCATAATACGATGATTGTTGCCCCGAACCTAAAGTTACAATCCAGCCACCCACGGAAGAATATTCAAAAGATTGAGGGAAATGGCCACATGTAAAAGCTCGTTGACATTCGTATTTCTCCGGGGCTTTATTTAGTGCCTCTTCAAATGCCGGACCTAATATCCCAGCCTCGACTGTAACAGTTTGGTTAATTTCATTAAGCTCAATAACCTTATTCATGTGGGTAGAAAGAACCAATGTAATTCCACCCTTTTCAGGATATAGACCAAAATTGACTGATGATCCTCCACCATAAACATAAACAGGGATTTTGTTGGTATTACAAAGCTGAACAATTTGCTGAACTTCATTTTTGTTCCTTGGGTGGACAGCCAGATCAGAAATTTTTCCATTAATTCCCTGGCGAAGTTTCATGTGCTCTTCAACTGTTTGCCCGGTTGAGTATTTCAGCCGATCAAATATTGTTGTTGAAATATTCTCTTCTCCTACAATTTCTTCTATTTCGTTGATGATCTTTTTATCCAAATCAGTTGACTCGGATATGTTTACAGTTTCATCGCCTGTAGTTTCCTTTTTCCTGAAATTTTCATCAGTCAGGTTAAATGTTTTTTTCAACTCTTCAAACAAACGGGAATTAGGATGTTTAAATCCCAATGGATCGCCATACTTAAAGATCGAACGGTAGGAACCATCAAGGGGTGCTTTTTCTGTCCAATCAGGTATAAATGTTTTTTGTTTTGGCATTATTCTTATCAATTATCATTAATTACAAACAGCATTTCTACTTTTTCAATTTCCTCTTTTTTCCAACTTATATTCCAACCCGATTCCTTTGCTGCAATATCAGCTATAAACTCAAGGACTTCATTTCCCGGATGCCCCAAAGTACCCAATCCGGTTCGCCTAAATAATATATCGGGTAGCGATTTTGCCATTTCATTTCGTATACCAAATACAACCTGTGCTGCAATTTCTCCATCTCCGTTAAGTGGTTTTTTCAAAATTTTATCTTCCTCTGCAATTTTAAGAAGTGTATCAATTTCTGTCCCATACATTTTTACGAGGAATTCAATTTGTTTTTTATCGAATGCTGAATATTGCTTTTGTTTCTCTGTTATAAATGATTGAATGTTTTTAATATCAGAACCAACTAAATACGTGCTATTCGAAACTGAATGTTTCTTTGGTTTTTTCAGTTCTTTGCATGTTTTATCCACAACTTTCTGAGCCAGGTTCCGGCTGGTGGTATATTTTCCTCCTTCAATGGTTAAAAGCCCTGAAATTCCCTGTTTATCATGGGTAGAAATTTCATACTTTCTTGATGATTCGTAACTCTCTTTTGTATCGTCTTCAACCAAAGGGCGCAAACCACCATAGGCAAATTGAACATCTTCAAATGTAATTTTTTCAGAATTTCCGAAAACCGGATTCACTTCGTCTAACATTTCTTTAATTGCCGATTTAGTTACTTTGTATTCATCGGGATTACCTATATATTCTTTATCGGTTGTTCCAATTAATGTATGTCCCCGCCATGGGACAAAAAAACAGTGCCTGCCACTTTTAGTTGTTGCTGTAATTACATGGTTGTTCACTTTCTTTTTAGTAATTATATGAATTCCTTCAGATCGTCTAAGTTGCTTGTTTTTATTTTGTTTGGTTAATTTATTCAGAACAATATCAGCCCATGGCCCAGCGCAATTAATAACAAGTTTACTTCTTATATCAATTTTATTTTTGTTAGTTTTATCGATTACTTTAACTCCAGTAATAATTTTTCCCCCTTCTTTTTCTGTCTTCAAGAAATCAATAACCTCGGTATAATTTGAAACTTTCGCCCCATAATTTACAGCCGATTTTATAAAAGCCAGGGTTAATCGTTCGGGGTAAAAGTTCATGCCATCATAATAAAGGTTTCCTCCCTTTAATCCTTCAGGTAACACTTCCGGTTCATATTCAATCAGTTCTTCACTGCTTAGGCTTTTATGCCAGGGCATTTTTATACTCTTATCCCAAAGGTGGTTTTTATCGAAAGAAAGTAAATCGTAAAAAATCATTCCGGCTTTAACCATTAAAGGATGATATTTGTCGCCCTTGTAATGAGTAAAAACAAAAGGTAAAGGATGAACAAAATTTGATGCGATATTCATTAGAGTCCGTCGTTCACGCAACGATTCCCTTACAAGCCCAATTTCAAATTTTGTCAGGTATCGAAAACCACCATGAATCATTTTTGAAGTTGCAGCCGAGGTGGCTCCACCAAAATCAGATTTTTCAACCAATGCAACTTCTAATCCTCTTGAAGCAGCTTCATAAGCAACTGCTGCCCCGGTAATTCCACCTCCAACAATTAATATGTCAAATTCCTCACCTTGATGGGATTCAATAAAACGATTCATTAACCTGAATTTTTGATTTAAAGTTATTAAATCTGTATAGAGAAAATATATTTAATAGAATTTTATCTTTGACAAAATCAGAAATGACTAACCATATTGATTAATATGTGTAGATTAGTTATTTTTGAATTCACAATATAAGAGTATGAGTAAACGAATTATACAGTTTTTTTTAACCCGGAATATTCTTCGGTTTTGTATGGTATTCCTTATTCTAGTTGTGTTTTCACAGTGTACAATTCTGAAGAATATAAATCAACTTTCACATTTGCAAAAAAATGATTACCAGTCTGACTCTGAATATGGTGCTCAGCTTGAACACCTTGGTTCATATCCGGTGATCCATTTATACGGTACTCCGGAAGAAATGGGCAGGCAATACGGTTCTATATTAAAACCACAGCTAAATTCAATGTTTAATATTTTAACCTCGGTTTTTTCCGGAAAAAAATTGGATGAATACTTGCAACTGGGGCATGATACTGAACCTACTTTGCCAGATGATATTAAAAATGAAATTAGAGCTATAGCAGAGGTAACCGGAATTGATTATAACCTTATTGTTGCAATGAATGTTGCTACTAAAGTTGATTGCAGCACATTAGCGGCATGGGGCGAAAGTACAATAGACGGTGAACTAATTATGGGGAGGAATGCAGAATATGAAACCAAAGGGCTTAATAAAGTACTTGGATTAATTGTTGTCCGCCATCCCGAAAATGCTTATGCCACAGTCAATATAACCTACCTTGGCATGGTTGGTAGCTTTTCAGGCATGAATGAAAAAGGAATTTGTTTCGGAAATATGCTATCGTATAATGGATTAGATAGTTCCATTAATGTTAGTGGATTGCCTATTCAGATCATATTAAGATTGGCAGGAGAAAGTGCTGGTACTATTGATGAATACAAGGAATTTTTGCTCAGTAAAAAGTGTATGATTCCAAATATAGTTATGGCTGCAGATAAGAATAAAGCTATAATTACTGAAAATACTCAATTCGAAAGCGTTTCGAGAGAAGGTGAAAACGGGATTTTAGCATCAACTAATTATTTTCATACCGAAAGGCTTTCGAAAGAATATGAGCCGGATGATAGATATTCGATAATAATGGATGAAGTAAAGGTTAATTTTGGGAGTATATCAGTTGATGTGGTAAAGTCGGTAATGCATAAAGCACGCAAAAAAAAGACAAACGTTCAATGTGTAATTTTTGAACCGACCTATAGTCGGTTACATATAAGTATTAATAAAACACCTGCTACAAAAGGCCCATTTCGAATTTTCAATGCTGAAACATTATTTGCCAGGTAATTCAGTTAATGTTATTTTGAATCATTCAAAATTGCCGAATTGTTAACTTTGAAGTCTTTTTCTTAATTAAATGAAATAAAACAGCCCTAAAATTTTCATTTTAAAAAATAATTTTCATATTTGCACCATATCGTTAATTAAAAACAATGAAATTAAATATCAACATTTCTATTCTTAGCCTGATTTTAGGTATTCTTCTTCTCTTAAGGAAGGACTGAGAATGGTATGTCGATAATAAAGATATTAAACAAAGCTTTAAGCCATTCTCAAATGAGGATGGCTTTTTTTTATGTTGAAAAAATGAATTTTAAATCTTTTAAATAATAAACAAATGAGCGACAGGCTTTACATTTTTGACACGACACTGAGGGATGGGGAACAAGTCCCGGGATGTCAATTAAACACAGTTGAAAAGATTGAAGTCGCAAAGGCATTGCAAGAATTGGGAGTAGATGTGATTGAAGCAGGATTCCCGATTTCGAGCCCGGGCGATTTCGAATCAGTAGTAGAAATTTCTAAAGCGGTTACATGGCCAACAATTTGTGCCCTAACCCGCGCAGTACAGAAAGATATAGATGTAGCAGCCGAATCGCTAAAATATGCCAAAAAAGGGCGTATCCATACCGGAATCGGTACATCGTATTATCATATTCATCATAAATTGAATTCAAATCAGGATGAAATTATTGAACGCGCGATTGCAGCTGTGAAGTATGCAAAAAAATATGTTGAGGATGTTGAATTTTACGCTGAAGATGCTGGTCGTACTGAAAATGAATATCTTGCCAGGGTTGTTGAAGCAGTTATTAAAGCTGGAGCAACCGTAGTAAATATTCCGGATACTACAGGTTATTGCCTGCCAACTGAATTTGGCGAAAAAATTAAATTTTTGGTTGATAATGTAAAAGGAATTGAAAAAGCAACTATATCGACTCATTGCCATAATGATCTGGGCATGGCTACTGCCAATACTATTGCAGGTGTTATGAATGGAGCCCGTCAGGCGGAGGTAACATTAAATGGGATAGGTGAACGCGCAGGAAATACTTCTCTTGAAGAGGTGGTTATGACTTTAAAAAGTCGTTACAAAATGTTAGGTGTCGATACAAATATTAATACCAAAAAGATATATGGCACCAGTCGTTTGGTTTCTACATTAATGAATATGCCTGTACAGCCTAATAAGGCAATTGTTGGAAGGAATGCATTTGCTCATTCTTCAGGAATCCATCAGGATGGTGTATTAAAAAACCGTGAAAATTGTGAAATCATGGATCCAACAGATGTTGGTATTAATGAATCTTCAATATTGCTTACTGCCCGTAGCGGCAGGGCTGCATTAAATCACAGGCTTGAATTGTTAGGATTTAAACTTGATAAGGAAAAACTTGATAAGGTTTATGATGAATTCGTAAAACTTGCCGACAAGAAAAAAGATATTCGTGATGATGATATTGCTTTGTTGGTTGGTGACGCAACCCGCCAGGAGCGTCGAATAAAATTATCATACCTTCAGGTTGTAACCGGGAAAAGCATGATGCCTATGGCAACCGTAAGGCTTGATATTGCTGGTGAAAAATTTGATGCAACCTCTTCTGGAAATGGTCCGGTTGATGCAGCAATTAAAGCAGTTAAACAAATTATCCACAGGGAGGTTATTATTGAAGAATTCCTTGTTCAGGCAATTACACGGGGAAGCGATGATGTTGGTAAAGTACACATGCAGGTTGAATACGATGATACAATATTTCATGGATTTGGTGCTAATACCGATATTATTACTGCAGCAGTTGAAGCATTCCTGGATGCTATTAATAAATTACCTGTGGCACAATAAGATTTGAATTTTAATCTGTGAATTAGAAACTTTAAAAATAAGAAAATTGAAACCAAAAACATTATTTGATAAAATCTGGGATGCCCATGTAGTTAAACAGGTTGAAGATGGTCCGGATGTATTTTATATCGACCGGCATTTTATCCACGAAGTAACCAGCCCGGTTGCATTTTTAGGATTGGAAAAACGGGGATTAAGTGTTTCCAGGCCTGAAAAAACTACAGCGACACCAGACCATAACGTACCTACCATCAATCAGCATATGTCAATTGTTGATGAATTATCGAGGCATCAGGTAGAAAAGTTACGTGTAAATTGTGAAAAACACGGAATTACACATTATGGTTTAGGAACAGATGGCCACGGTGTTGTGCATATTATAGGCCCTGAAATGGGATTAACACAACCGGGAATGACTATCGTTTGTGGCGATAGCCATACCTCCACTCACGGAGCTTTTGGTGCAATTGCATTCGGAATAGGTACCAGCGAGGTTGAAATGGTTCTGGCAAGCCAGTGTATTATGCAGCCTAAACCGAAAAAAATGAGGATTTCGGTTGATGGTGAGCTTAAAAAAGGAGTAACAGCAAAAGACATTGTTTTGTATATTATTTCGAAAATTTCGACTAGCGGAGGAACAGGGCATTTTATTGAATTTGCCGGTTCAACAATTCGAAACCTTTCGATGGAAGGAAGAATGACAGTTTGTAATATGAGTATTGAAAGCGGTGCAAGAGGTGGTATGATAGCTCCCGACGAATCGACTTTTGAATATATCAAAGGCAGAGAGTTTGCCCCTAAAGGTAAAGAATGGGATAAAGCAGTTGCAGGTTGGAAAGAACTTAAATCGGATGAAGGTGCTGTTTTTGATTCAGAGTTTCAATTTGATGCTGCCGATATTGAACCCATGGTAACCTATGGAACCAATCCTGGAATGGGAATGGGTATATCAGATAATATTCCAGAAGGAAAAGAATTGGTTGGAAATGATAAGCTCAGTTTTGAGAAATCGTTAAAATACATGGGATACTCAGCCGGAGATTCTTTGAAAGGGAAAAAGGTTGATTATGTATTTTTGGGAAGTTGTACAAATGGGCGAATCGAAGATTTTAGGGTATTTGCTAATTTTGTAAAAGGAAAAAAGAAAGCGGATAACGTTGTTGCATGGTTGGTGCCTGGATCAAAACAAGTGGAAAATCAAATTATTGCAGAAGGATTGAATAAGGTTTTTAAAGAGGCAGGATTTGAACTTCGCCAGCCGGGATGTTCGGCATGCCTCGCAATGAATGATGATAAAGTTCCTGAAGGGAATTATTCGGTTTCAACATCAAACCGGAATTTTGAGGGGCGTCAGGGGCCAGGTGCTCGCACTATGCTTGCCAGCCCGCTTACAGCAGCAGCAGCAGCCATTACCGGAGTAATAACTGATCCGAGAGAATTGTTGGATTGATGAATTTTGAATGATTATTTTTGATTTGTCATTCTATATTAATTAATAACATGAATAAACAGGAATTACTTGAAAGGACAAAGAAATTTGCTCATGATTGTGTGAAAATTGCAATTTCTCTTCCTAAAACAAAATTAGGATTACATATTCATGGGCAATTAATTCGCTGTTCTACATCGGTTGCAGCTAATTATAGGGCTGCAAATGTAGCACAATCAAGGGCAGCATTTATTGCTAAATTATCAATTGTAATTGAGGAGGCTGATGAAAGCGAATTTTGGTTAGAATTTGCAAAAGAGGAGAATTTACTTTCTGACGATTTACTGAATCCCTTAATCAAAGAAGCACATGAATTGACTTCGATTTTTATAATATCACGAAAAACAATGCAGTCAAAATCATAAATAATAATTCATAAATAATAACTCATAATTCATAAATAATAACTCATAATTCATAAATAATAACTCATAATTCATAAATAATAACTCATAATTCATAAATAATAACTCAT
>JABMQB010000658.1 GCA_013203525.1 Mariniphaga sp. | reverse complement strand
GGGTGATTGTATTTGGGAACCGGTGGATGATAAATTGGGTAAATGGGAATTAACAACCTATCATTACGATGATATTGTAGCACATAAGGTATTTGATGTGAGGTAAGTTATCAGGAAATATATTATTGCCTTCTTATCGCACCCGAAGTACCCGGATTACGGCTATTTCCTGTACTAATAGAATTTCGGAGATTATTGCTGTTGTTATTATTATTGTTGCGTAGTTCTTCGGCTTCTTTTCTTTTTTGTTCCTCAATATCAGCGTCGTAGATGTTTTTTGGGAAGGTTGTATCAATAGTTAGATCCCATTTTTCTTCCTGATCAAAATTCGATTTAATTTTAAATACCTTTTGAAAATATGCAATAACTTCTGGTTGGTAACAGTCGATTAAACTACCTGTATCCCATTCTCCGTTTTTATTGGTATCGTAAATTGCTTTTAGTTTGTATTTCTCGGGAGGCAGATATTCAAATACTACCAGGCCATCAGAATTAATTGTTTTTTCCTGGACCAATTCCTCGTCATTGCCTTTTATTAATTGTAAAATAATATTACCATTTACATTGGAAGTGGTAATTAAAACAGCACCATAATAATCATCTTTTTGGGTAGTAAATTTTTTCATGAGTCTTTTACTGGTAATCCCATATATATTTTCAAAAGCTGCAGAATCAATTTCAAAGCGGTATTCGGTATTAGCAGCCCAATTGAAATCAATTCTGTAACGTCTCCATTCTGTTGTATCTTCAGTAATATTGAATCTGAGTGGTGTGCCTGTAGTATCTTCTTGAACATACAAATGAACCTGATCAAAATTGAAATTCTTTACAGGTTGAGGAATGGTTAAAAGAATTGGCTTATATAAATCAAAACCATTACTTTTCAAGTTGTCGGTTATTGAAAATTGAGGAACCGGTATAATTTCATCTTCCCGGATATCTTCCTCATCATTTTTGTCTCTTTTTTTTCGCTTTGAAGTTTCAATTTCTTCTTCAATAAAAATCAGGCCGATAGTATCTTTTTGGATATATAATTGTCCGGCAGTGTCAAGTTGGTAATACATTAATTCCAGTTCTATTGTATCAAGGTTGGCTATTAAAGTATCTGTTATCCAAAGTGAAATAGTGTCCACAGTAGGATTTGCCTCCAACAGGTACCAATCTTCAATTTCAGAATTTACTAGGTTTAATCCTAAAGTATCCTGAACTGATTCTTCAAAGATAAACTGACATTTGTTTTTTGAAATTCTATTTGCAGAAGATAAGAATTGGCTGAAAAGATCTTCCATAAACTGCCTTAAATAAACAGGCTCCGGCAAAAAATGGTAATGCCCGCTTATTAAAAGCGAATCGGCACCAGACGCAATGGTGTCGAGTTCTTCAACAAAATGAACCTCAGGTACAATCAGTGTATCAAAATATGCAATTTCCTCAACACCTTCGTTATATTTTAAATCTGAATTTGTGTCGTTAATAGTAAATATATTATATTTTCCATGTGCAATATTCCCGATCATAAATATTCCTTTTTCATCTGTTTTTGCAATGTAATCAGGAATCAGAGTGTAAACGGCCGAGTCATGCAGGTTCTTATAAAGCATAACCAGGGTATTTTCAACAGGATCAAGGTTCATAGCATTTTTTACCATACCGGCAATCCGTAATGTGTCAAATACATCCCAGGTACTAAATGCAAATCGTAAATTATCAAGAGGATTCCTTTCGTTATTATCTTCAATGGAATTTTTAAAATCAACTGAATATGTAACACTATCGCGTAATTCTTCATTAAACGCCAGAATTAATGTTTTGGATTTCATTTTGATAACTGGCCTTCTTTCAAGTGGGGGAGAAACCACCAGCAATTCCATTACCTTGTCGTTAACAATATATTCATTGAAAGTAAACCTGATTTCATTTCCTTTAAAATTTAAACTAGCAAATTCGGGCTCAGTTTTGAGTAAAACCGGAGGTATTGAATCCCTTGGGCCACCTGTTGGAGTTCCCTGGTTTGCACATGACGAGTACATTAACAGGTATATTAATCCGGCAATTATAAAATATGGTATTTTATCAACAATCTTCATGTATAAAAAATAGGAATACAAACATACAAATTCCTGTAAACAATGATTGTTACTACTTGTTAATTTAAATAAAAAAACCTTGATATTAAATAATTACTTTGAAGTCGGGAAAGTAGCTTTATAGCCTAAAAAACTTCTTTGAATCTGAATATTTATTAAATCTTTTCTACCTTCAACTAAAATCTAAAAAATGGCTAAAAAAAATAAAAAAAGGAAAGGCCTGAAAATGGCCACCTTCAATAAAAATAAATTAAAAAAAGCGGTTCTCGGATTGCTTTATGATCAACCATCAAAAATTGTTAATTACAAACAAGTAGCTGCAAATCTTGGAATTCGTGAAGCCGAAACCCGTGGGCTTATTAACGTTGTTTTACAGGAACTTTTTGATGATAATTACCTTAACCAGGTGTCAAGAGGCAAATATAAACTAAAATCAAGGGGTGGTTATATAGTTGGCATGGTTGATTTACAGCGCCAGGGATTTGCATATATAAATAGCAAAGAGGCTGATGAACCGGTATTGGTTTCGTCACGAAATTTGAATCATGCTATGCAAAATGATAAGGTTCGGGTTTTACTATATGCAAGACGAAAAAGGCATGGGCTTGAAGGAGAAGTAATTGAAATCATTGAACGGGCAAAATCGGTATTTGTCGGAACTGTTTCTATTTCAAATAACTATTGTTTTTTTATTCCTTCCGGGAAAGTTGGATTTGATATTTTTATTCCCTGGGAAAAACGGAATGGAGCCAAAGATGGGCAAAAAGCCATAGCAAAAATATTGGATTGGCCCCAGCACGCAAAAAGTCCTTTTGGTGAAATTACTGATGTACTAGGCGATTCTGGTGACAATGATGCTGAAATGCATGCTATCCTCGCAGAATATGATCTTCCATACAGATTTCCGGAAAAAGTCGATAAAGCTTCAGAAAAAATACCACTTGAAATTCCTGCAGAAGAGTATAAGATTCGTCGCGATATGCGGAAAGTAACAACATTTACAATTGACCCGGCTGATGCCAAAGATTTTGACGATGCTCTTTCATTCCTAAAACTTGAAAATGGGCAAATTGAAGTAGGAGTACATATAGCTGATGTAACGCATTATATAAAACCGAATACTCTGATTGACGATGAAGCATACGAACGGGCGACATCAGTTTATCTTGTCGATAGGGTTGTGCCAATGCTCCCTGAAAGGCTTTCAAATGGTGTTTGTTCATTGCGCCCAAATGAAGATAAACTTTGCTTTTCTGCAATTTTTAAAATGAATGAAAATGCTGAAATAACCAACCAGTGGTTTGGAAAAACTGTCATTCATTCCGATCGTAGGTTTAGTTACGAAGAAGCACAGCAGGTTATCGAAACAGGGGAGGGTGATTTAAATGAAGAAATTCTTCAATTAAATAATCTTGCGTTGAAATTACGTACAAACAGGTTTAAAAAAGGATCAATAGCATTCGACCGGGTTGAAATAAAATTCAATATTGATGAGAAAGGGAAACCACTTTCAGTTTATTTTAAAGAGGCAAAAGAATCAAATAACCTCATTGAAGAGTTTATGCTGTTGGCTAATAAAAAAGTAGCCCAGTTTATTGGGAAACCACAAAACAATAAACAAGCTAAAGCATTTGTGTACAGGATTCATGATAAACCCGATATTGAAAAATTGGAATCGTTTAATTATTTCATTCACAAATTTGGATACGGAATTCAGTTGACTACACCGGGTTTAATTTCCAGTTCGCTGAATAATTTGCTTAAAAATGTAAAAGGGAAAAAAGAACAAGATGTAATTGAAAACCTTGCTATCCGTACTATGGCTAAAGCAGAATATTCAACCCGTAATATTGGACATTATGGGCTGTCATTTGAATATTATTCACATTTTACATCACCAATAAGGCGTTACCCCGATGTTATGGTTCATCGCCTTTTGGAAAGATATTTGGATGGAGGGCGGTCAGTAAATGCTCAGAAATACGAGGAAATGTGCAGGCATTCATCCGATATGGAAACAAGGGCTGCTAATGCTGAACGGACTTCTATAAAATACAAGCAGGTTGAATTTATGCAGGACCATATTGGTGAAATTTATAAGGGTGTAATTTCAGGAATTACGGATTGGGGAATTTATGTGGAACTGGAAAATAAAATTGAGGGAATGATTCCAATTAGAGAATTGGATGATGATTTTTATGTGTTTGATGAAAAGAATTATGCTTTGGTTGGAAAACATTCACATAAAAAATATCAACTTGGCGATGACTTGTATGTAGAGGTCTGGCGTACAAACCTTGAGCGCAAACAGTTGGATTTAAAACTTGCTTCATCGAACAGCGAATTGGAACAATACTAATATTTTTAAAATTTTAAATTATATTTGTGGATCGTTAAAAAAATTGCCGAAACAGCAAAGAACATGCAGAACAATAACGAAAACGGTTCAAAAAAGGACCTGAACCGGGAGAATATACTGAAAACAGCTCAGGAAATCTTCAGTAAATATGGTTACAAAAAGACTACCCTCGATGATATCGCCAATGCAGTAAGAAAAGGTAAAAGCTCGCTTTATTATTATTTCAAAAGCAAGGAAGACCTTTTTCAGGCTGTTATTATGAAGGAAGTTGAAATATTGGCGAAAGAGCTTGACAAGGTAGTAAACAGAAATACTGATCCGGTTGATAAACTTCGCGATTATATACTTACCAAATTAACTACTTTCAGGGGTTTAGCCAATTTTTATAATGCTCTGGAAAATGATGTTACTGCCATTGGTTTTATTGAAGACTTAAAACATAAATATGAGCAGGATGAGGTAAGGATTATCAAAAGAATATTAATTGAAGGAGTACGGAAAAACGAATTTGAAATTTATGACTTTAATCTTGCAGCAATCGGAATTACCATGGCAATAAAAGGATTGGAAATGCCATTATCAGCTGGTGTTTATGCTTCTATTAATCTTGAAAGGGGTGTCGATATTATCCTGAAAATTATTTGCTATGGAATTATGAAACGATAAAAAAATATCTAATATTTGAAAGCCGGTTATTTAGCCGGCTTTTTTGTTGGATTTGCAATTATTATTTTTTGATTAAAATAACAAAGGGCTGGTATAGCT
>JABMQB010000657.1 GCA_013203525.1 Mariniphaga sp. | reverse complement strand
GCAGCCTTCCATATATATTAAGTGGTTCAATTCCCAATTTTACAGATGCATTTTTTGAAACAATATCAGGCTTTACAACAACCGGATCTTCCATACTTCAGGATATCGAAGCATTACCACATGGGATTCTATTTTGGAGAAGTATAAGCCAATGGCTTGGAGGTATGGGAATTATTGTTTTATCGCTGGCAATATTGCCTATATTCGGAATTGGAGGAATGCAGCTATATGCCGCTGAAGTACCTGGCCCTGCGCCCGATAAAATCAGCCCAAAAATTAAACAAACAGCTAAAATGCTATGGGGGATTTACCTTCTTTTAACTGTTTTTGAAGCAATCTTTTTATGGATTGGAGGTATGAGTTTATATGATTCTATCTGCCATTCGTTTACCACCATGGCTACTGGTGGATTCTCAACAAAACAAGCCAGTATTGCGCATTGGAATTCTCCCTTTATCCATTATGTAATTATTATTTTTATGTTTCTTGCAGGAACAAACTTCTCACTAACATATTGTGCATTAAATGGGAAATTCAAAAAAGTTTTTAAGAATGAAGAATTTAAATATTACCTTGGTTTTATAGGACTATTCACGCTGGTAATTTTTGCTGGGTTATTAATTTCTGAGCAATATGGCACAGAGAAGGCATTTCGTGATTCACTATTTCAGGTAGTATCAATAATTACTACAACCGGTTATGCCACTGCCGATTATTTAATTTGGCATCCATTTATAACAATCCTTATTTTTTCACTGTTCTTTTTTGGTGGTTCAGCAGGTTCAACGGGTGGAGGTATAAAAATAATGAGAATCGTGATTCTTCTGAAAAACAGCTATTATGAACTGCGAAGGATGATCCATCCTCATGCAATAATTCCAGTGAGATTCAACCAACATTCAGTTGACCCAAAAATTGTTACCAATGTGTTGGCATTTTTTATTATGTACTTTCTGATATTTATTGTTGGCACTGTTATTTTTACCTTACTCGAACCAGATATGGAATCATCGATGGGTGCAGTTGCAACATGTTTGGGGAATATTGGCCCAGGCATAGGAAATGTAGGACCCGCTGAAAATTTTGCTCATGTTGCTCCGGCCGGCAAATGGTTTTTATCGGCTCTGATGCTTCTTGGAAGGCTTGAATTATTAACCGTACTGGTATTGTTTTCACCTAGCTTTTGGAAAGACTAATAAATTACTACTTTAAACATCAATATTACCTTTACCCTG
The DNA here is from genome assembly GCA_013203525.1 of Mariniphaga sp. Lineage (GTDB taxonomy): Bacteria > Bacteroidota > Bacteroidia > Bacteroidales > Prolixibacteraceae > JABMQB01. The sequence goes on along the minus strand of JABMQB010000657.1, from coordinate 2,279 downwards.
CCTGATAATTTTGGGATGGTTACTTGTACACTCAACAACAGTTGAAGGAACTAATCCGCCAAAACCACCATCAATAATAATGTCTGCAATATCCTGGTATTTTTCAAAAATCAGCTCAGGATCAGTTGTATATTCAAGTATTTGATCATCGTCGTGGATCGAAGTTGAAAGTATTGGATTACCCAATTCCTCCACAATTGCCCTAATTATACTATTATCAGGAACCCGAATCCCAACAGTTTTCTTTTTACCCTTAAAGAATTTTGGCACTTTATTATTAGCATCAAGAATAAATGTAAAAGGGCCAGGCAGGTATTTTTTCATTAATTTGAAAATATGGTTTGGAATTGGCTTTGTATAATCTGACAAATGACTTAAATCGCTGCATATAAACGAAAAAGATGCATTTTCAATTTTAATGCCCTTAAACCGGGCTACCTTTTCAACAGCTTTCTGGTTAGTAATATCACAACCTATTCCATAAACAGTATCGGTAGGGTAAATTATTATTCCACCATTATGCAAAGTTTCAACAACTCTGCGGATAACACGTGGATTTGGATTTTCATCATAAAGTTTTACCAACATACAACTGTTTTTTCGAAAGGGCGGTAAATTTATAATTTTTCATTTGTTAAAGGAACTCTTTGCCATTTTTATTATTTAATGCTGATATTTATAATTCAAATTATAAAATATAATTAATGCAATTTTGTAATGAAATCAGAAATAATTAAGACTGCTGACGGTTCTCATACATTATTTGTAAAAGAATTAAATGAACAATATCATTCAGTAAATGGCGCCATTACAGAATCAATGCATGTATTTATTACAAATGCATTTCTTTTCAGGAATAAGAATAGTACCACAGTTTTTGAAGTTGGGTTTGGCACAGGGCTTAACTGCTTGTTAACAGCTATCAAAGCAAACGAATTACATATTAAAATTAAGTATATCAGTGTTGAAAAATATCCTTTAAAAGATAACCTGATTAAACAATTAAATTATTCCTCAATAATTGGTAGTAATTCTGGAGATATCTGGCAAAAAATTCATCATGCTGATTGGAATAATGAAGTTCAGATTTCTGATTCATTTAAACTTCACAAATTAAAACTTGATTTAACAGCTTGCACGTTTCCGGAAACATTATCAAAATTCGATGTTATCTATTTTGATGCTTTTGCACCAGACATACAGCCCGAAATGTGGCAACCGGAAATTTTTAATATACTTGCCGAAAATTGCAATTCTAGTGCAGTTATTACAACATACAGTGCAAAAGGCGAAGTTCGCAGGAAAATGATGGCTTCAGGTTTCAAAATGGAAAAGCTTCCAGGACCGCCTGGTAAAAAAGAAATGCTCAGGGGAATTATAACAAATTAAGGGGTTTTAAAAACAAAAAATTAAATTATCTTCGCAACTTATCTTAAAATCAACTTAATGAGTGATAAAAAACTTAACGCCGAATTTGAAAAATTCAGTTATGCTCTTGGAATGAGCGTAACAAGCAATCTCATAAAATCCGGAGTTAAAAAAATTGATCCCGAGTCATTTGGAATGGGAGTTAATGATACTTTTAACGGCGAAATGCCTAAAATATTAGTTGAAGAAGCCAATAAAATATTAGAGAAATTCCTATCTAAATCGGTACAAAAAGAAGCCAATAAAAATCTTAAAGATGGACTTGGTTTCTTATTTGAAAACAAAAAGAATGAAACAGTAACAGAATTAGAAAGCGGACTTCAATATTCAGTAACTAAAGAAGGAAACGGTAAACTTGCAAGCGATACGGATAACGTAAGATGCCACTATCACGGTACTTTAATTGATGGAACTGTTTTTGATAGTTCGATCGACCGTGGACAACCAGCTGATTTTCCTGTAAACGGAGTTATCAAAGGTTGGGTTGAAGCATTGCAACTTATGCCGGTAGGCTCAAAATGGAAACTTTTTATACCACCAAACCTTGCTTACGGTGAACAAGGCGCCGGAGGTGCTATCGGACCAAATTCAACTTTAATTTTCGATGTGGAATTATTAGAAATATTATAAATATCAAAAAGCATTAATTATGAAATTTAAATCATTTTTTTTCTATTTAGCTGGATTACTTATTTTTACCAGTGTATCCTGCCAACAATCAGGCACAAAAAATATTAAACTCGAAACCGCCACCGATTCAACCAGTTACGCTATTGGATTGCAAATGGGTGAAACTATTAAACAAAACCTCCAAGAAATTCCCGGTGGTACTGAAATGAATTTGGATATTT
>JABMQB010000656.1 GCA_013203525.1 Mariniphaga sp. | reverse complement strand
TCAATCAGGTCGTTGATACCTACAATTTCTACATTTTTATTATCGACTGCTGAACGGAATACTAATCGTCCAATGCGTCCGAAACCATTAATACCGATTTTAATTTTTGACATAACTGAATTTTTTTAATATAATATTGAATATAGTTAACTTGTAACACATTAAGTCTTTGCCTGTTTTATTAATGCCATACAAAATTAAGGATTATAATTTAATTCGAGGATGGTTTTAATTCAGTATAGGGAACAATTTAATATATCTTAATATATAGTGAATATTTGGAAAGCTAAAATCAGCTATATTAAAAATGGTATAAATGAAAACTAATAGAATTTTGTATTAATTTGATTTGGGTTATCAACATTTAACTAGATAACATAATGTTACAATATGTAAAAAAAAGAAATTGATTCTTTGTATACCGGAATTTAATAGCCAGAGAGTATACAGTTTTCATATGTTTAAGGTTACAAGAATGCTTTATTACGTATAAATTTAGTGGCAATCAACCAGTGTAAGCGATTCTCGCAAGGATTGAATTTTCGTAGTGCGCAGCAGTTCAGTAGATTAAATCAGTTTTGGCGAGATGGGTTTATTTTAATTCTGGAAAGAAAAGCTAAGTTTAACCCTAAATGGCGATTAAAAATCATTTTTAAAAATTCAATCCATTCGGAATAATTTAGATTTAATACCACAATAAATAGACAATTCATTAAAATATATTCAAATTTGATTTATTAGGTTAGCATAAAAATATACATCAGAATTCTGGTTATCAGGTTTGTTAAACGTTTCTACTGTTTAAATCTGAACCTATTTCTGTCTGGCTATAGGCGGGGCAGTTGCAGGTTTTGCAGGAAAAAGCACTACAAAATAAAACAGTTAATAATATAAGGTATAAAATACCTTTCAAAATTTGATACCAATTCTTATTCATCTATTATTAATAATTATGCTAAAAAATACATTAATCGCTTGAAATATGCTAAAAAAACGTATTTTTATTGCAATTATTTGAAAATTTAAGTTTAAAATTGTAAAAATTTTATTTGAGCAAGTTTTTAACAAACCGCTCTTAATAAAATTTTCTCCTTTCTGACGGAATGAAGGGATATTATTGATAAAATTGTATGAAAAATGTAATAATTGTACGGCAATTAGTTTGTACATTGTGGATAAATTTTATACGTTTGTATATTGTGAAAAAATGAATGACTCATTTTTAAGAAAATAATATGATAATGAAATTAAATAATTCAAAATCAATCAATCAATTAAGTTCAATTAAATTTATTAAGCTATGAGAAAGTTTTATACACGACTTTTTTCTGTTATCGTGCTTAGCATGATAAGCCTTTTGGTCGTTGCTCAACCGGCTATTACGGATTTTGAGCCTAACGACGGGGCTTGCGATATTTCCACTACGGAAGTATTCACGCTCACTTTTAATCAGGATGTATTTCCTGTCAGAGGGGCGACGGTAAGCCTTAACAATTCGGACGGGACCGAATATATCCCAATTCAGTTTTGGTGGGACGCAGGCGCCCCAATGAAAATGTCTGATAGTGGAACACTTCCTATGGGCGATGGAACTACAGCAATGTGGTCCTATGTTTTCGCGGGGAATACCTTCACTGTCAACTTTTTTGGCGCGGGAACGTACGAGCTAACCCAGGAAGGTTACTATTTTGTAACGGTTTCACCCAATGCTTTTCAAAATTCGTCAGCGCAAGTAATGCCTGGTGGAATAGGTGCTGGCTATGGAAACGCCGCAGCATGTACTGCCGCTAATGGCGGCTGGGATGTTGAGGTAATTGACGATGTCAATCCATTTGCTACAGCGCTTAGTCCTTTGGATGAGGCAACCGATGTTGCTGTTGGTGCTGCGATGGTAATTACATTGGATGAAGGTATTACATGGGCACCTGGTAAAAGTTTTGCCGCTCTGGTTCCTGGTGATATCGCATTATATTACTCTACCGATCCTATTTTAGGACAATATGGTGGCGATGTAATATTTCCAATGCCGGCAACGGTTGTTCCTGCAGGCACTACCTTAACTATTACATGGCCAGCGGCAATGCCGAATCTGAGCAATGTATATGTAAGGGTTGCCGATGATTTATTTATCGAGGCTGTTGACTGTTGCGGATCTCCACTTCCGTGGGGCGGATTTAACGGCAACGGACAGGATCACCTATTAGGTGACAATGGCGACTGGAATTTTACTACAAAAGATTCGAGAGCTCCTGAGGTTTCTATCGCTGCCGATGACTGTGGTGGTGGATTAGTACCGCAAAATGGAGTATTTACAATAACTATTGATGAAGCAGATATTACGGTTGCAAATAATGCAGCTTTAAGATATGATGCTCTTTCACAGGCGCTTCGTACCGGTTATATCACTTTTGATGACGGTGCTGGTGGAACTGCAAAAGTAACTTCTGTTACTGAACCTGGTGGTACTTCTACCGTTATAACTGTTACTCCTGATGGACCACTTCCATCAGAAGGTTCAGTTACAGTTGGGCTGGCAGCCGGATTATGGGATTCATCTCATAACGATGTGCCTGCTGCATCAGCTACATTTACAACTGGTGATTTTACTCCACCCGATATCTCTTCAGTAGTTTCTGCAAACTGGGACGGAACATCATTCGACCTTGTAGGGAATCTTGATGAAGATGCTACAATATATTACTTAGTACAGTTAAAAGATATTACTGGTTCTCCGGTACCAACAGTTGCGGATGTTTATGATGTAGCAACAGGAGCCGCATTATATACATTTGATCCTACAGGTGATGATATTGATGTTGAAGTTGATGAAACTTCTTGTAATATGGACGATGACATTTGGGCCAGGGGATATTTTTCTGTAGCTGGCGGAACCGACTTCCTACGCCGTATTGTTGGATTGGATAAAACTCACGGTACCGAATTCGATGTGTTTGTTGTAGCTATTAACCATAGTTTATGTGGCCCATACAATTTAGGTGATATCGGAGCGGATCCAAATTTACCATATCCTGGTGGTTGGGTTAGTGGTATAAGGGAATTCCCTTCACATATATTAGATATATTACCTCCGGAACCAGAATTCTGGGCCGACCTTATTGATTCAGACGATGATAGCGAACCAGATGGTTGCGATGATGTTGATTCTGATGGTGATGAAGGGATAAACAGAGACGGTGCTTTATATGTTGAATTTAACGAAGGTATCCGTCAGGCCGACGGAAGCCCAATAACTCCAGCATCACTGGAAACTATATTTGCTATTGAAAACAACTGCACTCCTGTTGGAATCGATACTGATTTATCATCTTACGATGAAGCAACTTTTATTGTGACTTTATTTCCTGACTCGTCATTTAAATCAAATTCTGACGTTGATATTTATTTAATTGCTAATACCATTGAAGATAATGCAGTCGGAGAAGATCCGATTTTTGGAAATGGTGGTGTTGAACAAAATAATATCGGCGGTGGATCTTGCTATTTTGATGGTCCATTTAATGCTCATTTCTGTGTTGAAGATTATTGCCCTCCTGTATTAGTATGGATGGCAGATCAGTGGGAAGCAATTGGCGATACCACATGGTGGAGTGATGATCCTGACGGAGTAATTACTGATTGTGAGGCATTTTTGCCACCAGTAGCACCGCAGGTCGTTACCAATGCTACCATTGTTGTGGATGCAGGTGAAGGGCTCTATATACCTAAAGATGAGGAAAGTCCTCTTGGATTAATGGAACCTGTAACCAATGCAAATATCGCTAAGTATGTTAAAATACGTGTGGGAACTAATTGTTCCGATGCCAGGACTGCTGGAGGTGGTGCAATTATTTATCAGGAAGGTGATGTTGCTGACTTTACTATTACAATTACTGCTGACGGTGTGATTACGATTGTTCCGAACGGATTTACTTATGAATCGGAAACACATTATAATATAGAAATCGAAGCTCAACTTCAGAATAAAGACAGGCAATCGATAGCTGATGCCTGGGATGATGGTTGTGCAACTGTAGCTCGAGCACTGGAAGTAAATAACCTTTCGTTCGTTACTAGCGATGATGTTGTTCCTGAAGTATTCTTCTTTGAAGCAGATGCAACTGCAACCGGAATGGGCGATCCTATTCCTGACTGTGTTGCACCGGTAGAAATTATTAATAAAGAAGACCGTATTGGTGTTCGCGTTACTGAATGGGTTGAAGTTGGATTCGACGGATTTGGTGTTCTTGAACCAAGCGAAACTATTGCTGATGCAAACGCATTACGTCGTTATTTGTCGTTGACTGGCCCTACTGGCCCGATTCAATTCGACGTTGAAGACTTTAGTGTTAGTTTTGGTGGCGATGTTGCCGAATTCTACGTTGATCCTTATAACTATCCTGATGGAGGCGATGAAGTGCCAAACTGGGTAAATGGAGAAGAATATCAGATTTGTTTTATCAGTAACCCTGATGAATATATAGAAGGTGGCGATCCTTACGATGAAGGTGCTTTAATGGATGACCATGGAAACCTTGTACCTAAAGATATATGTGCATGTTTCGTTGTTGATCCACAATTAGTTACACCATTGGCTTGTTTGCCGGTAGTTACTTTTAGCCCTGCAGTTTGTGACGGTATTACTTCCGACACATCTATTCTTACTGTTACTCTGGAGTTTGAAAGGGCAATGTACGTGAATCCTACATTATTGACCGTACCAAGTAGTTCCGCACTTTTGCCTGCAATGGCTATTGTAAAACCGGGTGCTACTGAAATTAATTTTTTGAATGATATAATTGGATGGACCACAATTGTTCCTGCATCTATGGCATCTCCTGATGGAATGACATGGACATGGGATCTTAGCGTTGATCCTTTCGATGTATCATATACTGGTGGCGATTTAGTAATTGGTAATACTTATGAACTTTGGGTTACTAATAATGCATTCCTGCCGGTTGCAGGCGGATGTGCCGCTTGGCCTCCAGCTGCTGTTGGGCTTGAAGAGACTTTGCTTCCTGTAGGTGATGGATCTCAACTGGTTACAACCGGTGAAGATTTTGTTGTTGGCGACGATGAAGCCCCAACAATAGCAGATACTGATCCTGGTCTTACAGCTGATTGTCCTAGTGCTAATTTATTGGCTATTGACGGTGATATATCAATTCTTTGGACCGAACCAGTTGTTGCTGTTGACGGACAAGTGTTCGAGATATTTGAATCAGGCACAAATAGTTTGGTTGCTACTATCCCGATCCAGAGCTGTACATTTGTAACATCGGGTGGTGATTTAACTGGCGAGATTATTATTAATAATACTTTCTCAGATGAATTAAGATATAATACCTGTTATTATATACATTTTAACCCGGGTATTGTTACTGATACTTGTGGAAATGTAACTACGGAAAGTGCATTAACTTATACAGATATGAATTTTGCTGTGGGTGATGACCCGGCTCCAATGATCGATTGTGAAGTTACCGATCCATTTATACCTGTGGGAGATACACCTTCTAATATTGATGAAACTCAACCATTAATGTCAGTTACATTTACTGAACCTGTATGGCCAGAGGATGATAAAGATATTGAGGTGTTTGAAGTTGGTGAAACAAGTGTATTTATTACATTCCCGGTTGATATGATGACACCAAATGCTGATAGAACAGTATGGTCGATCGAAACAGCCGATGTATTTGCTTTAGCAGGAATTATACCTACCGAATTTACATACGGTAAATGTTATTTAGTAAATATAGATGAAGATGCATTTATTGAATTATCAGGTGGTGGACAAACTACAAATAAAATAATTACTCAAGTTGTACCTCCTGCAGAGCCATCTCAAACTTCATGTACATGGACATTCTGCATACTTGATGATGTAAATCCTTGGGTAAAATGGTGGCCGGTAGAACATGCTGATCCTGATGATTATGAATTGCATATTCCAACCAATGCTCACCTGTTTGCATTTATCAGCGAACCGGTTGATCGTGACTGTGCACCAGATCTTGCATTTACACCTGAAAATGCAGCTGGTTACTTCATACTTGAAAGATCAACTTTAGGAGGAAATGCATTTACAAATTCTGTAAGTGTACCATTTGTTCTTGAATTTATTGATAATGATAAACAAAAAGTAAGGATTACTCCACAAGATCCAACAGCTCCACCAGATGTTCAGGATGCTACAATGGCAGCTGAAACCTGGTATAGATTATCTGTTGTTGATAATGATGGTTCATGTGACCTTATTGATGAAAATGGAAATATAATTGATGAAACAGCAACTATCTTCCAAACTGAAGATATAACTTGTCCTACACAGCTTCTTCCTGCTATGAGTAATTTTACTCCTACTGGATTTGACGTTGATGTTGATCTGAACGAACCTGGTTCTATATACTGGGTAGTTGTTCGCGATGGTGATACTGCTCCAACATTTGCAGCTGTATTGGCAGCCGATGGATTGAACCTTGGTGAAGCAAGCGGTAAAGAAGATACTGATGCTGCTGGTTTAGCTAACTTTACTGTTACCGGATTAGACGGTAATGAAGCAGATGGCTATGAATTTGAGGTTCATGTTTATCCACTTGACGATGAAATTGACCGTTGGCCAAATGGCGGAACGGAATATCAACTCGAATGGCCATATGTAAATGGTTTGGTACCAATGG
>JABMQB010000655.1 GCA_013203525.1 Mariniphaga sp. | reverse complement strand
TAAAATTATCTTTTGTAAATTCGTTCCATGGAAGTTCCAGTAATGTCTGGCAATAACTAAACTGAACAGAATATTCCCCGGCAGCCGGATTAAGCCTGATCAATTTATCGACTTCTTTTTCAAAAAACTTAGCTGTTACCTCATTCCATTTCTTAACCTTTGCCTTTTCTTTTAATTCATTTATTTCCTGCTCAATAGGATTTCCTCCCAGCTCATCCTGAATGGTTTTCATCTGTTGGTGCAGCATAAATTCACGCTGCTGCCTGTCCATATCCGATTTTACTTTCGATTGGATATCATTTTTTAATTCCAGCATCTGCACCTCTTTAACAAGGTAGCTAATGGCCTGCACCCCTCTTTCTCTTAGTTCATCAATCTCCAAAAGGCTTTGTTTGTCTTCAACCTGGATATCGGTATTTGAACAAATAAAATTGATTAGGAAAGTAGAGTTTTCAATATTCTTTACTGCAAACGTTGCTTCAGGTGGAACATTGGCAGAAAACTGGGCAATTTTAATAGAAAGGTCTTTTAAGGATCCAACAATGGCATTAAATTCAGTACTATCGGTTTGTGGTACTTTATCAGTTAATGCATCCACAGTAGCTTTATAATATGGAAGGTCAGAAACAAACTCACGTATTCTAAATCTTCTTTTCCCCTGAATTATTACCGAGGTGGAACCATCGGGCATTTCAAGTATTTTTAATATCTCAGCAACCGTGCCTACCGTATATAATTCACGGGGTTTTGGTTCATCAATATTAAAATCAATCTGGGCAAGTGTACCAAGCAGCTTACTTCCTTTATTAACGTCTTTAATAAGCTGGAGTGATTTTTTACGCCCAACTGTAATCGGGAGTACTACACCAGGGAATAATACGGTATTTCTTAAAGGTAAAATCGGTAAAATATCCGGTACTTCAATATCACGCAAATCACTATCGCTTCCATCAGCAATAATCGGCATAAACTCAGCTTCATCATTTAAGGCATCTGAAAAAACCAGATTCCGGAAGTTTCCTTCATTAACAATCCCCATAAAAATTCTTTTTTTTGATAATGTGCCAGTTTAACACGAATTTTAAAATAGTCTGTTCGGCAGTAACAATAGCTATGCCATGGTCAGAGACCATTGATTTAAAACAAGATAACAAATTAACAGTATTGATTCCTTTTTCAATATTGGAAAGTTTTCCAAAAATGAACCGGCAAACATAAAAAAAGCCCCGAACCGGATCTTATATTTATAACAGGGTAAACCTATCTTATTTTTTCCTGTCGTCCATATGTTTTTTATACCTGTTCATAAACTTATCTACACGTCCTGCAGTATCAACAAGTTTAACTTTCCCGGTATAAAAAGGATGAGATGTATTTGATATCTCAATTTTTACCAAAGGATATTCAACTCCATCAACTTCAATAGTTTCTTTTGCCTGAACTGTTGATTTATTTAGAAAAACATGATCGTTCGACATGTCTTTAAATGCAACCAGCCTATAATTTTTTGGATGTATTCCTTTTTTCATTTCTTTTGTTTTTATCTGTTTCGAATGGTTACTTTATTATAATCCATCCGGGATTTAAACCCTTGATTAATCAAAATTTATACGGCCTGCAAAGATAAATATACTTCATTAAAATCCAAACAATTTTTATTTATAATTTATTTTTAGCTTATCTCTTCTTCTGCCCCTATAATCGGTGCCCTTTTAAAAGGTTTACTCCGATCAAATAAATAACGGTACGTATGGTGGGTTTTAGCCAACTTCCCTCCTACTGATTCGTATAGTGAAACAATCTTTGGATTAAAATCGCCTGCCCACGATAACTCAACCTCTTTATACCAGGGTTTATGTTTCATTAATTTATCCTGATGCCAGAATATGGCAGATTCGATTCCCGACCTCTGGAATTTTGGAACAACTCCCATAATCAGAATCCGGGTCCGGGTCATTACATGTTTTCTTTTGTAATAAAGAAATTTCAGTATACTTATAAAATCCAGCCTGCCATTTAATTTTATTAATATCTGATTTATATCGGGTACCATAACAAACAATCCAATTGGCTCATCGTTATGGTATGCAAACCAAATCATTTCTTCATCAAGGATTGCTTTCGAGGATTTCATAAAATCACGAAGGTCATCCGGATCAAGTGGTTTAAAATGCTCATGAAAACGCCAGGCTTCATCGTAGATATGGCAAAAATCTTTAATAAATTCTTCAGATTCAGTATACGAAAAATGTTTAAAACTATATTGCGGTTTTTGAGCTATCCAACCGGCAATTTTCCAAAATCGTTCGGGAAATGGAACAGAATAATCGAGGTGGTAATTAAACTGCCTGAAATACATTTTAAATCCATAGTTTTCAAACAATTCTTTATAATACTCCGGATTGTAAGGCATACCATAACCTTGTGGCATAAATCCTTCGACCAATAATCCCCAGTTCAGGTAATTTTCACCAAAATTAATGGGGCCATCCATGGCTTCCATTTTATTTTCACGGTTCCATTCGCGGGCTGCATCAAATAAAAGATCAGCAGCTTCCTGATTGTTAATACATTCAAAAAAACCACAACCTCCTGTCGGCTGATCATATGTATGAGCCTTGTTATAATTAATAAATCCGGCAATCCGTCCAATTAAATTATTAGTGCCGTCAACTAATACCCAACGTATTGCCTTGCCGTTTTTAAATGTTGAATTTTTCCCTGGAGTGAAAGTATCTTCAACTATTCCTTCGATTGGGCATGCCCAATTTAGGTCATTTTTATATATCTGATGTGGAACTCTATGGAAAAATTTTCGTGTTTCCTTATCGATTACTTCGATTAATCGCATGTTCTGTTTGTTTAGCCTAAAGGTAGTACTAAAAAAATAATTTTGATAAATTATTCGTCGATAATTGGCATTCTTTGAAAGGGCTTTTTTCTGTCGAATAAATACCGCATAGTATAATGTGTTATATCACGCTTGGCACCAAACGACTTAAATAAAGCATTCATTTTAGGATTAAAATCGCCCACCCAACTCATTTCCATTTCGGTATACCAGGGCTTTCGTAACATAACCTGTTTTACCTGATGGAAAATCCCAGATTCTACACCTGTTCGTTGTAATTTTGGCACAACACCTAAAACAATAACCCTGCACCTTGTAATAGTTTTTTTTCTTTTCAGATTAAAAAACCGGATAATATTTATCAATCCCAGTTTATCAGAATTAATTTTTTTAAGTATTTGGTTCAAATCGGGCAACATCATAAAAAAAGCAACTGGCTCATCATTGTAATAGGCATACCACAAAAATTCTTCGTCAAAAATATATTTTGAATTTTTTAATAATTCTTTGATATCATCCGGATCAATCTTTTTAAAGTTCCAATGTTTTTGCCATGCCTGTTCGTGCACTTTTATAAAATCGCATATATATTTTTCCTTATTCCTGAATTTAAAATGTTCGTAATTTAAATTGGGTTTCTTTGCCCTCCATGCTGCAATTTTCCAAAACCTTTCTGGCAAATCCGGATTAGAAATATCCATCCGATAGCTGTATTGTTTATAATATATTCTGAATCCATAATCTTCGAAAAGATTTTGGTAATACTCTGGTTGGTATTGCATCCCAAAGGTTTGCTGTTTGTAACCATCGGCAAGTAACCCCCAGTTAAAAAAATTCTCTCCAAAATTTACAGGACCATCCATGGCTTGCATACCTT
>JABMQB010000654.1 GCA_013203525.1 Mariniphaga sp. | reverse complement strand
TAACAAGCTTCCAATGGAATTTGCAGTTGAAGCACAAAAACTTCTTCAGATTAGCCTTGAAGGAAGTGTAGGATAATACAATTTCAGAACATAAAATTTAATATAACAGAATAATAAATGCCAGAAACATAAAACTGGCTGATAATTATACAATAATGAATATGCTAACAATAAAAAACCTTTGTGTCTCGGTTGAAGGAAAAGACATTTTAAAAGGGATCAATTTAGAAGTTAATCAAGGAGAAGTCCATGCAATTATGGGCCCCAATGGTTCAGGGAAAAGTACGCTGGCAAATATATTAACCGGAAAAAAAGGATATGAAATTACAGAGGGTGAAGTATCATACAATGGTGATGATCTACTGGAAATGGCACCTGAAGACCGTGCAAAACAAGGTGTTTTCATGAGTTTTCAGTATCCGGTTGAAATACCCGGGGTACCCATGGTTAATTTCTTAAAAACTGCAGTTAACGAACACCGCAAACACAGAAATGAAAAGCCACTTACAGCAGGTGAATTTCTGAAAGTTATGCGTGAGAAAAAAGAACTCGTTGAAATGGATACCCAGCTAACAAATCGTTCAGTAAATGAAGGATTTTCAGGAGGTGAAAAGAAAAAAAATGAAATATTCCAAATGGCATTGCTTGAGCCAAAGCTGGCAATTCTTGATGAAACTGATTCGGGACTTGATATTGATGCACTAAAAACTGTTGCTCGTGGAGTAAATGCTTTAAAAAGCCCTGAACGGTCGACTATTGTTGTGACACATTACCAACGTTTACTTGATTACATTGTCCCCGATTTTGTCCATGTATTATACAACGGGCGAGTTGTAAAATCATCAGGTAAAGAACTTGCCCACGAACTGGAAGCTAAAGGTTACGATTGGATTAAAAAAGAGAACGGGAATCGATCATGAGTATTTTAGTAGAAAAAACAGATTTTTCGTTAAAAATGATCGGGCACTTCAATGAAGTAAAGGCTCAGTTGTTTGAAAATTCGCCCCTTATTTTGAATGAAGCAAGGAAAAAAGCTTTTCAGGATTTTGTGCTTCAGGGAATTCCGACTAATAAAAACGAAAATTATAAATATACAAACCTTCAACCATCATTCCTTCCCGACTATTCATTTAACCATTTAAAGGAAGAATCAGATGTAGACATGCAGGAAGTTTTCAAATGCGATGTACCTCAATTGGATACACATCTGGTTCTAAACAGGAATGGGTGGTTTTGTGAAGAAAACTACAAAAATGAAAATCTGCCGGAAGGAATTATTATAGAAAGCTTACGTAAAATTGCTGATACAAAACCTGAATTAATAAATGAGTTTTATTCACAGATTGCCAAATCGGAAGAAGATCCGCTAATTGCTTTAAACACTGCCCTGGCCACCGATGGATATGTAATTTATATTCCTGAAAATGTTCATTATGATAAAGCAATTCAGGTTATAAATCTGATGAAGGAATACTCTGATTCATTTATAACTCAACGTAATTTAATAATTGCCAAACCAGGTTCAAAGCTAACCGTACTCATTTGTGACCACACACTTAATTCCAATAAATATTTTGGAAACTCAGTTACTGAAGTTTTTGTTGGCGAAAATGCAGAGTTTGATTATTATACAATTCAAAATCAGCATAATAATTCGACGAGCATAAACTCGCTGGTAATTAAACAAGAAAGAGATTCTCGAGTACGTACGAATACAACTACCCTGCACGGAGGATTGATTCGAAATAATCTGAAAGTAATCCTAAATGGAGAAAATTGTAATTCCGATATTTTTGGAATGGCATTTATGGATGGTAAACAACACATCGATAATTATACTCAAATTATACACGCCAAACCACATTGCCTTAGCAACCAGGTATATAAAAATGTGATGGATGACGAATCAACCGGTGCATTTTCGGGCCGTATCCATGTTGTTCGTGATGCACAAAAAACCAATGCATTTCAACGAAATAACAACCTGTTACTTACCGATAATGCCAAAATACAAACAAAACCACAGCTTATTATCGATGCCGATGATGTAAAATGCAGTCACGGAGCAACCGTTGGCCAGATTGATGAAGAAGCATTATTTTACATCCGGTCAAGAGGCATTGCTGAAATAGATGCACGATTGATGATGATGAATGCATTTGCTCACGAAGTTATCCAGGAAATAAAACTGGAACCACTTCGCGACAGGATTGACGACCTTGTTGATAAGAGGCTTCGGGGTGAAATTGCACGTTGCCATGAATGTTCGTACGATTGTAATTGTTAGAATCAATAAAAATATCTCCCGCAGTTGCAGGATTTTTTTTTTACATTTACCTCTGCCCAAAAGAAAATTAAATGCCATACGATATTGAAAAAATACGAAGTTATTTCCCAATATTAAATCAACAGGTTTATTCTAAACCATTTGTCTATCTTGATAGTGCAGCCAGTACACAAAAACCAATACAGGTTTTGGATGCTGAAAAACGGCTACATAATGAATATTATGGGAATATACATCGTGCAGCACATTATATGGCCGATAAAGCAACTGCTGATTTTGAAGGAGTCAGAGATCAAATAAAAGAATTTATTAATGCTAATTCGCGTGAAGAAATTATTTTTACAAAAGGTACAACCGAGAGTGTAAATCTGGTTGCATTTTCTTTTGGCGAAAAATTTATTAATGAAGGAGATGAGATTATTGTCTCAGAAATGGAACATCATTCCAATATTGTTCCCTGGCAATTATTGGCTGAAAGAAAAAAAGCTGTTATCAAAGTATTGCCATTTAACGATAACGGTGATTTACAGATTGAAAAACTGGATGAATTAATTACACCAAATACAAAACTTCTGGCAGTAGCCCATATTTCAAATGTTTTAGGAACGGTGAATCCAATTACAGAAATTATTTCGAAAGCACACCAAAAGAATGTTGCTGTTTTTATTGACGGAGCTCAGGGATTTCAGCATACGGCTGTTGATGTTCAAAAACTGGATGCTGATTTTTATGCTTTCTCGGCACATAAAGCCTATGGCCCAAATGGAGTTGGGATTCTTTATGGAAAAAAGAATTGGCTTAACCAAATGCCCCCATATCAGGGTGGAGGTGAAATGATTTCGGAAGTATCGTTTTCAGGGACAAGCTTTAATGATCTGCCTTATAAATTTGAAGCAGGAACTCCAAACATTACTAGTGTAATTGCTTTTGGAGCAGCGCTTTCTTTGCTTAAAGAAACAGGAATTCGAAACATTGCTTCGTGGGAAAATAATATCCTTCAAATAGCAACATCATTATTAAGGGAGATAAAAGGAATTAAAATATATGGAGAGGCAGTTCAAAAATCAGGAGTTATCTCTTTTAACTACAAACAAATTCACCCATATGACTTAGGGACGTTACTTGATAAAATGGGAATAGCGGTAAGAACCGGTCACCACTGTGCCGATCCGGTTATGCAGCATTATAATATTCAGGGAACAGTAAGAATTTCATTTAGTATGTATACTTCTGAAATGGACATTACAAGATTTATCAATAGTTTAGAACGAACAATAAGAATGTTCTGACAAAAAGTATCTTATTCAATAAATATCTATTTCTTCAATAATCTACCCCAAACCTCTAGGTGAAAATACGGAGACAAAAAAATCAGTATTTATACGGTTGTATAATACATCTAATTTTTAAAATATTGTATCCTTAATTTTCTATTAATGATAATAATAATGGTTTTGTTAATATATAATAATTTCAATTTCATATTAATTAGTAAACAGAGTTGTTTTTCAATGTTAACCTTCAGACATTTTTACAATTTTGTCACTTCCCAGACTTATTATAGAAAATCCACACCTGCTTTTTTTACTAACCCAAATTCCCATATCTCAATTATGTAAAGTTATTTAAGCAGGAAAAAGGATTATTAAAAGGGGGTATACTAAATTACCCCTTTTTATATTTTTACTATTTTATTCTTAATTGCAAAAACAATTAAGCCAGCTAAGTTTTTTACTCCTGATTTTTCAATCAGGTTTTTACGGTGAGATTCAATTGTACGAGGGCTAACATCGAATTTATTTGCAATTTGCTGTGTAGTGAATTCTTTACAAATTAATTCCAAAACTTCTTGTTCTCTTCTTGTGAATTCACAAATAGGATAAGTATGATTCGATTTATGGATAAATGCTCTTCGTATTAATTCAGAAATATCATGGTTAAAATAATACTCCTTTTCCATTACCATTTTTATAGCTCTTTCTAATTCTTCAGATTCACAATTTTTTAATAAATAACCATTTACTCCTTTTTCAATCAGGTGTAAAATCAATTGCTCTTCGTTTTCCATTGAAAGGATTATAATCTTCAATTCCGGATATTTTTCTTTGATTATTTCAGTGGCTTTTACACCGTCCATAACAGGCATATTAATATCAAGCAATATCAAATCAGGCAATGGATTTGTTTTATTTAACATATCTATTAACTCCAACCCGTTTGATGCTTCAAAAAAACTACCTGTTGAATTTATTTCGTTTAATAGCGTAATCAAACCTTTTCTAAAAAGTGTATGGTCATCAACAACAACAATATTAATTTTTCTGATCGACTCCATTCTATTGAATTTTAGCAACTAAAATAAATGATGTCCCTTTCCCTGGTTTTGATTTGAACTTATACCTACCTTTAAAAATACTTGTTCGACTTTCAATATTTTTAAGCCCTAATCCTTTTGAAGTTGCTTTTTCCACATCAAATCCTTTTCCATAATCTGAAACGGATAAAAACATCCAATCCTGATTAAACTTCAATTTAATTGATATAAACGGAGTTTCAGAATGTTTTATTGAATTATTAACCAGTTCCTGAATGATTCGAAAAACTGCTACTTCATATTTAGGATTAAAACGGGCTTTTTCACCTATTATATATAATTGAATCTGTATTGCATCAGATTTATTAACCCACCCAATAAATTCATTTACTGCTTCTACTAATCCAAGCTTTTCAAGCGTTGGTGGCGATAAATCTCTTGTAATCCTTCGAACCTGAGTTATTACCTGATCTAAATGTTTTTTCGATTCTGTGGCAAGCTCTGTTATTTCAGAATTGCCTTCCTTCTTTTGTATCCGCCCCAAATTGAGTTTTATAAACGATAACATTGCACCAACCTCGTCGTGCAAATCGGCGGCAAATCTTTTTCGTTCCTTTTCCTGTGAAACAACTGTATTTTCAAGCAACTTTTCCTGATGTTCTGTTTTAATCCTGCTTAAATGAAGTTGTTGTTTCTGAAGGCGTTTCTGATAAGTAAGAAAAAAGAATAAAATTCCCAGCGCCAGTATAACCATACCCATTGTGCCAATAACCAGTATTAACACAATATCTGAATTTATTCCACTTTCCGACATTTGGTGGTCTTTTTTTAAGTTAAATAATCAATTTCGAAATTAATAAATTTAGCGTTAAACATAAGAATTAACAATCAATTTTTGTTGCCAGTTTCCTTTT
>JABMQB010000653.1 GCA_013203525.1 Mariniphaga sp. | reverse complement strand
TGCATACACAATGTTTCCTAAAGTTGCAGCCAGCCCAAACAAATTAACAGTTTGAATTACCTGGATATTGGCAACAATAACCGAAATAGGAATCCACATAATCAGGCCCCATTTGCCAAAAAGTTTATACGCTAAAATAATGAGGAAAAAATTTGCCAGCAGCATAGCCAGCCAGAGTAATTCGTTTTGCATTTTTTTAATTTTTAACCGCAGGGTGATGGAACCTGCGAGGTTTAACTTTTTGTTTTATAGGGCGCAAATGTAATAATTTTTTGGAATTAATATGAAATCATTTCAAGCTAATTCCAAGAGATATTAAGCGTAATAAGGATGCCATCCTTTTAAGGGATAGCATCCTTAAATTATTATTTTAAAAACTAATGCTTAATTTGAATTTTTACATCTTCGTATTCCTTTTTATACTTTAACCGGATATAATAAAAACCTTCTTTCCAATCGTTAACAGAAATTGTTTTTTCCTTGGTAAAGTCTTTTAATTTGTATTTTAACTTGTAATCGCTGCTATAAATTTCCAATGATTTGCCAGGTTCTTTTAAATCCAATTTATCGGTAAACGAGATTATTAATTCACTGTTTACCGGATTCGGATATGCCATAAAATACCCGCCACAATTGTAACTTTGACTAAAATACTGAGTTTTAACTACAACTTTATCATTTGTATTACAATTGTCTCCTTCGCAACATGTGCAGGCTTTTACCTGTAAAGTACCGGTTGGATTGCTCCCTGAATTAATGGAAATATAATTTTGGTATGCGTAATACTGAGACCAGCCAGCTGGTTTAATCCATTCATAGTCATAGATATCGCAATCGCTGTCGTTTTCAATAAAAATATAGTAATTGGTATTTGGGCATAACAACCAGACACCGCTGTATTGTGGCGGAGGATTACCGTATGAATCTTCTACTTCAATAGTAACGAGTTCTTCCTTAGGACCGTTTATAATAAAATCTTTTGAATATTCTGCTTCACCACAATCATCTGAAATGGTAAATGTAACAGTGCAGGTTTTGCCTATATATTCCGGCCGTGGCGAAGCATAAGCCACGGTATCATCATCTCCACTGTATGGGGAATAAAAATATTGTGTCGGGGTTATGTCCCATTCAATTTCAAAATCATCTGGTAAACCGTGAAAAGTAAACGAATCATACCCACAGATTAAATCAGGTCCTGTAATATAGGGTGCCGGAAGTTCGTTATAATTGGCATCAAGAAAGATTATAGTCGAGTCAGCGTCATTAAAGTCCATTTGGCAGGGTGTTCCAGAATAGCCGGTAGGTTTATCTCCAATTCCCCAGTTATAAAATCCATCTTCATCTTCATCAACACAACTACGGCTTGAAAATAAACTACAATCGCTTCCAGTACATGAAATATCACTTCCATTATAATCATATTTCGCCCTCCAGAATTCACTATTATAAGTTGCACTAAAAACATTGAAGCTTTTATAATCAATATATGCATCACCAGGCCAACTGTCTTTTATGTGCCATTCGGAAGATGACCAACCAATAATTAATATGGTATGGTCTAATGTCCCCCCTCCATCATGTAAAACACCGCCTATATCATCCATAAGAACTACAATGGGACCATAATCTATAATTGCCCTTTAAAAATCCTGATTTGAACTGGGATAAAACTGCTCAAAACCGGGGATATTAACTTCATAAACAGGATTTTCACAAATGGCGTCACAATCCTTCCTGAAACAGGTATCCGGAAATTCAAAACATGCTTCATTAATTATCCCATATGTATCAATGTAATTTAATGTATTTTCAGTGCTGGCTGATCCCTCAGGATACCTTCCAAAACCTACACATTCTGAATAAATTTCAGCTTCTGCAAGGTTAATCCCGTTTGATGAATGTGTAAATGGCTTGTTAAAATAGATATGGCTCAATGCTTCAACTGAAGCGACTGTAGCAAAAATTCCACAAGGACCTTGTTCACACTGGTCTTTGGCAGGCGAGATGTAATTTTTGTGTTCATCTTCATCATCACTATACCATGAAAATGATGAGGGTTGAGAAAATGAATTTAAAACGAAAATTAATAAAGCTAATGTGGTTAGTGTTTTCATAATTGTATGTTTTTAGTTAATATTTAATTAGGAATTAAATCTAGAATTACCCTTAATTTTTTATACATCTTATCGAAAGTCCTCTATTTTTTTCTATTTGTTTTCTACCGAAATCAATGCCTGTATATGGGGCAAATCTGCATATTGAATAAGTATTACTTTTAGCATTTGATGTCCAAAAATATGCCATACTATGCAATGAAATAAATCTGCCATCATTTAATAATATCCCTCCTGGTAAAGCTGTAAATCCTTTTTCGTTAGTTGCTCCCAGATTTGGTTCTTTCCAATGATTAAATCCTGTTTCCTTTAATTTTCCACATACATTAGCCTCCTCTCCGCGGATGATACCGATCCTATCGACCTCATCCGGATCCATCCCTAAAAACAATTCCAATTCCATCCACTCTTCATCAGAGGGAAGATGCCAGCCATCGGGGCAAACTTCCAAAGCGGTTTCCCAATCATACAAACAGCCATAAATGTGGTAATTTACGCCATAAGAACCCTCTCCATAATAATCGTAAATCCAAATTCCACATTGCGAATCAGGAG
>JABMQB010000652.1 GCA_013203525.1 Mariniphaga sp. | reverse complement strand
TGTATAAACACAAAAAGGCAAAGAAATTGTTCTTTACCTTTCTAAAAAAATGAAAAAATGAATTTATTTTTTATGTCTCGGTTCGTCCGAAACAGAAAGTTTTCTTCTTCCTTTCG
The DNA here is from genome assembly GCA_013203525.1 of Mariniphaga sp. Classification (GTDB taxonomy): domain Bacteria; phylum Bacteroidota; class Bacteroidia; order Bacteroidales; family Prolixibacteraceae; genus JABMQB01. The sequence continues at coordinate 6,048 of JABMQB010000652.1, read as the reverse complement.
CACGGCGTGCTTTAACTATTTTTCTTCCGTTAACAGTCGACATTCTTTCTCTAAAGCCGTGTTTATTCTTCCTTTTCCTATTCGATGGTTGAAATGTTCTTTTCATCGTGATTATTATATAATTAAATCCCTTCTTAAATTTCGGATTGCAAAAATAGTTGTTTTTTTTGTTCTTCCAAAACAATAGGGTTTTTTAATATTTTTATTTTGAAAATAGCATTTTTGCGGCAGCAAGTAGCAAAAGAATCCCAAAAATCTTTTTAAGTATTTTTTCTGATAGATTAATTGAAAGCATTGAACCAAAATATGCACCTATAAAAAACATGATAGCCAATATTAGTGCTACTTTCCAGTTAACATAGCCTTCTTTATAATAATTCCAGGTAGCCAGTATTCCTATTGGGGGCAGCATAAATGCAAGGCTGGTTCCTTGTGCTTCGTGTTGCGACATTCCAAATATAAATACCAGTGCAGGAATTACTATAATTGCCCCGCCAACACCAAGGACTCCTGCCAATATTCCTGAAAGAAGGCCTATTATTATTAAGATTACAAGTTGTGAAACAGTCATTACAATATAATTTTATTCAATTTTCCTGAAGTTAAATCTGAATCCGATTCCATGGATATTAACTATTTTAATATCAGGGTCGTTTTTAAAGTATTTCCTTAATCGGGAAATAAAAACATCGAGGCTCCTGCCTAAAAAATAATCGTCTGATCCCCAAATTTGTTTAAGTATTTCACTTCTGCCAAGAATTGTATTGGGATTTTTTGCAAAAAGGCTTATTAATTCAGCTTCTTTTAAAGTAAGCCTTTTGGGATTTTCGTTAAAAATTAGTAATAAATCGTCGGGTTTAAAAATATATTTACCAATTTTTAATTCTGCTGGAGTTTGATTTATATCGAATGGTAAATAAACATCGCTTCTTTTAAGGAAAATTTTGATTTTCAATATCAACTCTTCCATACTGAAAGGCTTTGTAATATAATCGTCTCCACCAATTGTGAGCCCTTTTATTTTATCTTCAGTCATCGAACGTGCTGTGAGAAAAAGAATGGGGATATTTTCATCGGTGCTCCTTATTTCTTTTGCCACTGTAAAACCATCCTTTTTTGGAAGCATTATATCTAATATGATGACAGCATATTTATTTGCTTTGAATAACTCTAATGCTTTTTCTCCATCTTCGGCAACGTCAACATCAAATTGTTTCTGAACAAGGTTGTCTTTCACGATAAATCCAAGAGCCTGGTCGTCTTCAACTAAAAGTATTTTAATATTACTGTCTGCCATAATTATTTAAGGGTATTAATATTGAAAAAATACTTCCACCTTTAGGATTGTCATCCACCTTAATTTTCCATTTATGAGCTTTAATTATTTTTTTCACATAATCGAGACCTAATCCAAATCCTTTAACATTGTGTACATTCCCGGTAGGCACCCTGTAAAATTTTTGGAATATTTTTTTTTTGGCAAAAGCAGGAATACCAATACCATTATCTTTAAAAATCAGATTATTTCCTTTTGATGTTTTTTCAATTCTGATATTTATTTCAGGTATTTTCTCGCAATATTTTACTGAATTTTCTAATATATTTAGAAATATCTGAGTTAGATGGAATTTGTCGGCATAAATTATTAAATCATCGGAATAAGATTTAAAAGTTACATTTGATTTATCTCCATTAGATGTTTGATCGAATTGTTGTATTACATTTTCAGTAAATTTATTCAATCCAATTTTTTCGAGATTTAATTGTATTTTATTTTTTTCCAATGAAGCCAGGTTTAATACTTTTTCCACGTTTTTAGAAAGCCTCTGGTTTTGCTCTTGTATAATTCCTGTGTATTTAAATAGCCGGTCTGGTGATTCTAAAATTTTCTGATCGTTTAATACCTTTGCTGATAATCCGATTGAAGATATGGGAGTTTTTAATTCATGCGTCAGGTTATTGATAAAGTTTTTTTGAATTTCAGAAAGTTGCCTTTGCCTGAAAATTATATAGAAAGTGTAACCAAAAAATGAAACGACAATTATTAAGAGGATTGTAAAAATATATGAACTTTGCAAACATGCATTAAAATATTGTGATCTTTTTGGAAAGTGAACGCCAAAATAATACGTAAACTTATCACTTTTGGGCAGGTTCATATTTTTAACATGATTACAGGAATCTGCATAGGCACAAATATATGCACCATATTTCATGCTATCCGTGTCGCAGTCGTAAACAGCAAATTCAAAATCGGTATTAATAGTATGCTTTTTAAATTCTTCTGTCAGATGGAATTTTAATACTTCACCATCAATAACATCGTTTACATTTGCGATATAATAATCATTAGCAACTCTTTCAATAGGGCCAAGGTTTTCAAAATCGGCCGATTGCCCATAGTATGTTTTATTATATTCCAGAATTTGCCAGGTTACTTCTTTCAAGGCTATTTGTGTGCTTTCATTAAATAGTTTTTCACTTAAATCAAAACGGTTTTTTAAAATAGCCGATTGAACCATAAAAATTCCAATGACAACAATTATGGCAAATATGATAATATATCTTAAAGTATTTTGTTTCATTTTTTTGTTGATGGCTATTAGCTAATCTATGAAATATTTTTATTTAATTGCCCGATTAACAAATTATTAACAAATAAATTAAGCGATTAACAAAATATTTGATTTTACATGTGTAATTTTGTTAACAGCTATTTGAATTTGATATAATTATAAAAATTAAATTTAATAATTATGAAACACATAATACGATTAATGTTTGTTTTGGTGTTTGTAGCAGGTGTAACTATAGTAAGTGCACAACAAAAACCAAAAATTGTTTTTGAGAACATGAGGCATGATTTCGGAACATTTAAGGAAGAAGCAGGAGTACAAACAACCACTTTTGAATTTACAAACAAAGGGGAAGTGCCGTTGGTGCTAAACAATGTTAGAGCATCATGTGGATGTACAACACCTAAATGGACTCGCGAACCTGTGGCACCAGGTCAGAAGGGAAGTATTCAGGTAAGTTATAATCCTAAAGGAAGGCCAGGGAAATTTAGTAAAGCTGTAACAGTTCAGAGCAATGCCGAAACTCCGGTTATTAATTTATCTATTGCTGGTGTTACAGAGCAGCGTGAAAAAACATTGGCTGAATTATATCCAAGAAAAATTGGGGATCTGATGGTTCGAACAAATACAATTTCATTTTCCAGAATTAAAAGCAATGAAGTTAAAACGGGATCGTTGGAATTAGTAAATGATACGGATGAACCTGTGACCATTGGTTTTAAAACGGTACCTAAGCATGTTAAAGCAGTGGTGACTCCAAATGTAGTTCCACCTAAAGGGAAATCGGTTCTTAAAGTTACATACGATGCAAAAGGAAAAGAAACCTATGGTTATGCTTCTGACAGGATATATCTTATTATAAACGGGGATGATAATTACAGAAACGCAGTAAGTTTAAGTGCCACAATCGAAGAAGATTTCTCACATCTTTCTGCGGAGGAGATGGCAAATTCACCTGTAGTAGCATTTGATTCCAATACGCATGACTTTGGTAAAATTAGCCAGGGTGATAAAGTTGAGCATTCATTTACTTTAACAAACAGTGGTAAAAGGGATTTGGTAATTCGAAATATCCGTTCATCTTGTGGGTGCACGGCTGTAACACCTGCCGAAACAGTTATATCTTCAGGCAAAAGTGTTCCAATTAAAGTAGTATTTGACTCAAAAGGAAAAAGAGGACGTCAAAGTAAAACTATTACTGTGATTACAAATGATCCTAAAACACCAACCACTACACTTCGAGTGTCTTCAAATGTTGAAACGGAAAGTTAAATCGATTATACATTCAATACTAAAAGTGCCTTGGTTTTTATTCCAAGGCATTTTTTTTGCTGATATTTTTTTATTAATTGTATTTTCGTAAAAAGATTTTTTGATTTGGTTCGGTTTAGGATTAAATTATACAACTGTGAAGAAGAAACAAAAACATGTTGAAAATGATCCTTCTTTTGAGGGATTAATAGTTAACAAAGGCGTTAATAAGCCTCCCGTTGTTAGTAAAGAATCGGTTGACAAATTTTTAAACAAAAATCGAAAAGTATTGTCTGTCGATGAATATTTTAAAGGGATACTTGAAGGAACCATTACAATTCTAAGTAAAGCAGTAACCTTAATAGAAAGTTCGAAGCCAGAGCATTTTGAAATTGCTCAGGAAATTGTAATGAAATGCCTTCCTTATGCCGGGAATTCAATAAGGATTGGTATAACGGGAGTTCCGGGAGTTGGGAAAAGTACGTTTATTGAATCGCTTGGAAAATATATCACTTCTCAAAATAAAAAGCTGGCTGTTTTAGCTGTTGATCCAAGTAGTGAAAGGAGTAGGGGAAGTATACTTGGTGATAAAACACGTATGGAAGATTTGTCCAGCGATCCTCTTGCATATATCCGTCCAACTCCTTCAGCTGGTTCACTTGGTGGAGTAGCAAGAAAAACCAGGGAGACAATTATTTTATGCGAAGCTGCCGGATTTTCAACCATTTTTATTGAAACAGTTGGGGTAGGGCAAAGTGAAACAGCTGTTCATTCAATGACTGATTTTTTTTTACTTCTTATGCTTGCTGGCGCTGGTGATGAATTACAAGGAATCAAGCGTGGCATCATGGAAATGGCAGATGCTATTGCAATAAATAAAGCCGATGGCGGTAATACTGAAAAGGCACATCTTGCAATGTCGCAGTATTTGAATGCATTGCACCTGTTTCCTTCAAAAGAATCAACATGGGATCCTAAGGTCTTTACGTGTTCAGCATTAAAAGATCAGGGGATAAAGGAAATTTGGGCATCAATTGAAGAATATCGGAAAATGACTGTGAATAAAGGATTCTTTAAAAAGCACCGAAATGAACAGTCGCGATTCTGGATGTATGAAACGATTAATGAACAGCTGAAAAACAGATTTTATAATAATCCTGAAATAAAAAAACTTCAGATTGAATTAGAACAGAAGGTTTTAAATTCTGAGATAAGTTCATTTGCTGCTGCAAAAAAACTACTTGATCTTAACAAGTAATTTTAATAATTTTATAGTTTATCTAATTCTTCTTTTAACCACTTAGGACGGTTTGTTGTAATTTGTTTTACGCCTAGTTCCGACAGGCGTTTTGCTTCTTTTGGATCATCAACAGTCCAGGATAAAATTTCCAAACCAAGCTCATTTGCAAGAGCCATTATTTTTTCATCGATTAACGAAAACCTTAGATTAACTCCTTCCAATCCAATTTCAGCGGCTTTTTCCATCCTTTTTTTTAGTCCCGGTTTTAAGGCGCTTAGCCAATAACAAGCATTGTCCGGAAATTCACTTTTTGTTTTAACAATAGCATCCCAATTAAAACTTATAAAAACAAGTTGTTCTGATTTGCTGGTTTTTTCAACTACACGTTTCACCTGTGGAATAATGTCACTACCGCTTTTTAACTCAATAACCAATTTTCTATTCTCAGGAATTATTTCAATAACTTCGGAAAGAAAAGGAATTTTTTCACCTTTGAATTTTTCATCTTTAAATGATCCTGCATCAAGGTCGCGCAGTAAGGTTGACGGTGAAGATTTAACCTCCATGTTTTTTCCCTTGCAAGTCCTTTTTGTATTTTTATCATGAATCACCATTACACGGTTATCCATTGACAGATGAATATCGATTTCAACGGCATCGGCTCCTAATTCCCAACCAAGTTTTGCAGAAGCAATTGTATTCTCAGGTGCAAGAAATGAAGCACCCCGATGAGCAATAAATTTTGTTTGAGAAAAACTTATAATGGCAAGAATTAAAAAAGACAATGTAATAATGATTTTCATATCAAGTGTGTTAAAACGAATTCTTAAAAGTAGTTTGTTTTATTAGAAATCAGCGTTTTTGATTATTAAAAAAAATTAAAGTATACCAGGAGCTGTTCCGATTTAAACTTGTTTTTTTCTGGATAAACGATAAACAAATAATACCATACCTGCTATAGGTATTAAAAATACCGGCCAG
>JABMQB010000651.1 GCA_013203525.1 Mariniphaga sp. | reverse complement strand
GGTATTCCTTTTATACAAATATTTATTCGTATTTTATTAATTTTATATATTATAAAATTACTTATAATCAACATTTAATCATCTTATTATCATATTTTAAACATATTTTATCGTATTTTAATAATTAAAATTTGTTTTTTACAAATATTTATATTTAATTTACGTCATCAATCAATTACAGGTACATACATATAAATGGAGAAAGTTGAGGTTTTAGGGATTGTAAAAAGGGAATTAAAAAACAGACATGTCAGCCCGGCAGAACTGGCAAGGCAGTTAGAAACAAATCCATCATCAGTGCATGGTATGTTAAACAGGCCTACAATCCAGGTTCAGAAACTGATAAAACTTTCAGAAATATTAAAGTACAACTTCTTTAGGGAGATAGCGCTAAAACTTCCCTATAAAGACCCGGAAATTAAACGGTCTGATTTTGAGAAACAAGAACTTAAAGAGAGAATTAAAGAATTAGAAATTGAAGCAACAACATTAAGGAGGACACTAAAAGATTTTATAAGAGGTTAAAAAAGAAATTAAAGTACAAGACCCTGTTAAGTTAAACAACCAATCGTTAACGCGCCTGCTCCTCGAGTACTTCCCGGGGGGCTTGGTGCGTCTGTATAGTATTCATAAATACTTTTCAACATTTATTTTCATTAACAATAATAAATTTAGTATCTTTTATGTGTATTTACTAAATTATTAATAGTGATCATAAAAAAATATGTCCGATATTTCTAATATAGTTAAAAATCAAAATACAGATATTAAAATACTTCTAATAGAAGATTTAAATACCGATGCAGAATTAATTGTTAGGGCATTAAATAAAGAAATCAATAATATTAAATACAAACACCTTATTAATCATACTGAACTACTCAAACATCTCCCCGAATTTAGTCCTGATATCATATTATCTGACTATAGCCTTCCTGGAACAACTGGATTAGAGATTCTTGCATTTTGCAAAGAAATCAAGCCTGATACTCCATTTATAATCGTAACCGGTGCTATTGATGAAGAAACAGCTGTAGACTGCATAAAAGCAGGGGCATCTGACTATGTACTTAAAAACAACCTTATTCGGCTAGCTCCCGCAGTTTTAAATACTCTTGATAAAAGTGCTTCATTAATAGAAAAAAAACATGCGGAGAATTCGCTGTATGAAAAAGAAAAGCAATTGTCGCTAATACTCAGCACAAGCCCTGTTGGAATTATTAATATCGATAAAAATGGTATAATAATTTATGCAAACAACCAGGCTGAAAAAATATTTGGGCTTGCAATTGATAATATATTAAGCCGTAAACACAATGATCCAATATTGAAAATGACTGACTATAATGGAAATCCTTTCCCATCAGAAAAACTCCCATTTTCGATTGTGAAAAGTAATTTAAAACCGGTTTATGACATTAAACATGCCCTTAAAAAACCTGATGGTTCACTAATGTACCTTTCGGTTAATGCAAACCCGGTAATCGATTCAGATAATAAATTCTCAGGAATAATTGCTTCATTTCAGGATATATCTTCAACTGTGAAAGCTGAAAAAGAAGTGATTGAAAGTGAAGCAAAATACAGAGATCTATTTAAAAATATGATTGAAGGGTTCGCATATCATAAAATAATTACAAACAAAAATGGCGAACCTGTTGATTATAAATTTATTGAAATTAATCCCGCTTTTGAAAAATTCACTGGATTAAAACGAATTAATGTTGTTGGCCGTACGGTTAAAAATGTTATGCCCGAAATTGAAGATATTTGGATACAAAAATATGGAGCAGTTGCACTTACCGGAATACCAGCACATTTTATTAATTATTCAAAGGATATTGGAAAATATTTTGAAGTTACTGCCTTTTCACCGCAACCAGGATACTTTGTTGTTGCATTTAACGACGTTACCAAACGAAAAGAATTTGAAAACGAGTTAAAGAATTACCAGCAAAAACTTAAAGGACTAAATACCGAGTTAACACTAATTGAAGAAAGAGAAAAACGCAGGTTGGCTATTAATCTTCACGACCATTTCAGCCAGCTACTTGCTATTTCTAAAATGAGGCTTTCAGAATTAATTAATGAAAAAGATTTTTCCAAAGAAAAAGGGCAATTATCAGAAGTCAGGGAATATATTGAAAAAGCATTAACCAACTCACGCAAACTAACATACGAATTAAGCCCTCCTGTATTATATGAATTAGGATTGATAAGGGCAATTAAATGGCATCTGGAAAATGAAAGTGAGAGCCATGGATTCAACTTTGATTGTAGTTGTAAAATCAAATCAATTAAGTATACCGATAACGGACAAATTATACTTTTCAGAGTATTTTCTGAACTAATTACCAATGTCATTAAACATGCCAAAGCTACGTATGTAAATGTTATTATTCAAAAAGAAAACAATTACTTAATTATTCAGGTAATTGATGATGGTATTGGATTTAATGTTAAAAAGAACCTGGCTCATACTACAAGCTTTGGTTTATTTAGTATTAAAGAACGGATTGAATATCTCGATGGAGAATTAATAATAAAATCAAAACCAAATGCCGGAACAAAAGTAAAAATAACCATACCTTTAAATCAAGATGGATAAATACAAAGTTATTATTGCAGACGACCACCAAATTATAAGGCAAGGACTAAAACGGATCCTTGAAAAAGAGAATTGGATTGAAGTTATTGGTGAAACCGATAATGGAAGGGAAATTCTAAAACTTGCCGAAAAAATCCAACCAGATTTGATAATTATGGATATTGGAATGCCAGAATTAAATGGCATTGAAGCCACCAGGCAAATACATGCTAAATTTCAATGGATAAAAATACTGGCATTATCTATCCATGGCGAATTTCATTTTATTGAAGATATGCTTGATGCAGGTGCTTCAGGCTATTTGTTAAAAGATTGCGCTGTTGACGAACTTACAACTGCTATATCAAAAATGAAAAGCGGAAAAAAATATATTGCCAAATCGCTATCAAACACATTTTTAAACAAATACAAAGGCGACTTTTCAAACATTTTTTTACACTCAGAACCATTAACCAAACGAGAAAATGAAGTTTTACAACTAATTGCTGAAGGAAATTCAACCAAACAAATTGCTGAAAAACTCTACCTGAGTCCAAAAACTGTAGAAGCACACAGGAAAAACCTTATGGAAAAATTAGATTTATATACACTTCAGGAAATAACAAAGTATGCTATTATGAACGGGATAATTCATTTAGATTAGCAACAGGTCTATTTCCAGG
>JABMQB010000650.1 GCA_013203525.1 Mariniphaga sp. | reverse complement strand
TTGCATAGGAAAGTTCAACAGCTTTTTGCTTGAACTCCTTGTCGTACTTTTTTCGGTTTTGATACATAATTGTAAGTTAATGCTTTATAGCTTAACTTACCGTCCAGTCAAATGTAGCACTTCCAGAATTATATTGATACTTTTCTTGACCGTGGAGTTGGATGCCAGCAATTTGTTAATGGTTTGCAGGAGGCTTTATCTGGGAGTGAATATCATTGGTTTGTGAATTAGTTACTATTGCTAATCCTTATCCTTAAGAACCGCTCTTTAAGGGTGGCTCTTTTTTTATAAGGTTCAATAAAATCCCTTCAATTTCCTATCAGCTATGTAGAATGGTGACATGTTTAGGGAGATTATTGAATTTATTTTAACTAAAATATTTTGGTGAATATTTTAATTCAATATTCATTCCTTCATATTCTAATTCAAGAGTACGTTTTGATGAATTCATTTTTTTTAATAAATCGGTATTTATAACATTAAATCTACTTATTCTTTTAAATTGATTGATAGACAAATAAATATATCATCGTATTAAAGCTAAGTATGGTAGCCCGTACCTTCAAGCTTCGTTGCCAGATATAACTTTTTTGTAACTGCAGCAGTTTTGCGGAATGTTTACTTCAATTTGACTAAACTTCAAAATACTTATTTTTTTGTTCTGGAACAATAACTTCTTGAATTCCTGTCTTTTTCCTATCTTTAATTATTATAAATACTTGCAAAATATTTTACAACTATGAAGAAAACACTGCTAATCTTAATCCTGTTATTGCCTTTTATTGTAGCCAATGCTACCAACTATTATATTTCATCAAGTTCGGGCAACGATCAAAATAATGGTAAATCTGCAAATCTGGCATGGAAAAGTATCGACAAACTTAATTCGCAAAGATGGACTATTCTTCCCGGTGATTCGATCCTTTTTAAATGCAATGACACTTTCTTTGGTCCGCTCAACGTTTCAAGATCTGGAAATGCAAGTAATTATATTTATTATGGAAGTTATGATTCAGGAAACAAACCAATCTTGTCGGGAACAACTAAGGTTAGTAACTGGACTGAAACTTCAACGAATGTTTGGGAAGCAAATTGTTTAGAATGTGGCAGCAAAGTAACAAATCTTTTTATCAATAGTATAGCTCAACAAATTGGCAGGTATCCCAATGTTAATGATCCAAATAAGGGATACCTTATTCATGAATCACATGGCGGAAAAATCCAGATAACTGACAATGAACTCACTGATGCCATTGACTGGACAGGAGCAGAGGCTGCGGTAAGAACAAATCATTGGGTATTAGATCGCTTAACTATTAAATCACATGTAAATAATACATTACAATTTACTTCAAATGCAACTTTCGAATTTTTGGATAATTTCGGATATTTTATACTGAATGATCCCAGAACCTTAGATCAGCAGGGTGAATGGTATTATAATCCAACCAATAAAAAATTTCAACTGTATTTGGATAACGAACCAAATGACTTGAGTATCTATGCTACAAAACCAGATACCTTATTTAATATGTACAATAAAGAATATATTACTGTTGAAAACCTTCATTTTGATGGTTCTTGTACAGTAACAATGATTATAGGCCAAAGCAATCATATTAATATAAGAAATAATGAAATGACAAATTCAGGAGTGAACATGTTGGAAATGTACGCTACAGATTTTGTAATTTTCGAAAACAATATGATTAACCATACTTATAACAAGGTAATAAGTCAGTGGGACTGCAATAATTTTGTTATGCGTAATAATACCATTAAAAATACAGGCTTACATGCAGGCCTGGGGAAAAACGGAAATCAACAATATTTCCCTGTTCAGCAGCATGGCAATAATGTGTTGATTGAAAATAACGACATTGACAGCAGTGGATATATTGGGGGTATAGGCTTTGCTGGCGATACAATAATGATTCGGAATAATGTGATATCAAATTATGCTATTACCCTCGATGATTGTGGTGGTTTATATTCATGGAGTCCGGAAACCACAATAGATTATTCAAGGAAGCTGGTTGGAAATATTATATTTAACGGAATCGGAGCATTAGCAGGAACAGATAGTTCATACCTTCCAGTCCCAGGTATATACATTGATGACCATTCTGCAAATGTTGATATAATAGATAATACTATTTTTAACTGCCCGGCTGGTGGAATTGTCATTCATAATGCAAACCATATCAATGTTAAAGGAAACACTTCATACAATAATGGATCTCAATTGGATTTTAACCACGACAATCTAGCTCCAACATTTCCAATCACAAACTGTAATGTAGATAGTAATATTTTTGTATCAAAAAAATCAAGTCAACCGGTTGCATCTTTTTCAACAATAGATAATGGAATTTCCGATTTTGGTAATTTCGATCATAATTATTATTGCAGGCCTCTTGACGATAGTTTGGTAATTAAACTTGGATATGTTAATGGAGTATACATTCAAGAATTTCATTCCCTTGACAGTTGGAGTTTAAAATATAATAAAGATCAAAATTCATGGAAATCACCAATTTCTCTAATAGAATATACTGATGTCAATCCGATTCCTCCAAATCTGATAACAAACGGAACATTTGATAGCGATATCAACAATTGGTATCATTGGTCACCTTATGAAAATGGTCGTATATCACTTGCAGTTGGTGAGGGTTTGGAAGGGAATGCTTTAAAGGCTTATTTTGATACTCCTTCAGGCAAAGCAGATGGAAACATGACTATTCTATCAAACAATTTTTCATTAAATAAAGATAAAATTTACAGAATGAAATTTGCTGCCCGATGTAGTTCGGGTGGTACTGCATTGAAAGTAATGCTTCGACATGATGGAGGTGATTATCACCTGATTGCTGAAGAATATATATATATATTGACTACCCTTTATAAACAATTTGAATATATATTCACTTTGGACCGTACTGAAACCAATACCCAATTAAACTTATTCTTCTACGAAGGACAAGGTGATATTTGGTTAGACAGTATTGAACTTATCGAAGTAAATGCCATAAAGACAAACCCGGACGATTATATCAGATTTGAATATAATGCATCAAAAAATGATACAACCATTACTTTAACCGAGGATTATATTGATGTAAGAGGAGTGCCTTTTTCAGGAAATATTACTCTTAAGCCGTATACATCTATAATCCTTTTTAAAAAACAAGATAACATATTATGTAGCGGCAAAGTGCCCGTTCAGCCTGACACAATTATCGGAAACTTAACTGTTTGTTCAGGTACATCAAACACATATAGCACAAACCCTGTTAGTGGTGCAACCTATTACACCTGGAAATTGCCCAATGGATGGACAGGAACCTCTACAAGTAATTATATTACAACCGTTGCTGGTACTACAGGTGGAACTTTTTCTGTTACCGCCAGAAATGTTTGCGACTCATCTTTAATGCAATCAATAATTGTGGCTGTAAATAACAGTACAGCACCTGATCAGCCAAATAACATATCCGGCAACACCAATATTTGTTCAGGAACTTCAAATACTTACAGCGTAACTGAAGTTTCAGGTGCTGTTTCTTATTCCTGGACATTACCTGACGGATGGACAGGAACGTCAACAACGAATTCAATTACCGCAATAGCTGGCACAACTGGAGGAAACATAAGTGTAACTGCGAATAATGCATGTAATTCATCTGATGCACAAACAATAAGTGTAACCTTAAATACAGCACCTGATGCAGCAGGAACTATTTCAGGCACAGCAATGGTATGTAAAGGTGACTCTGATATAACCTATACTGTTCCGGATATTACAAATGCAACCTCGTACATCTGGACTTTGCCATTAGGTGCGACAGGCATAAGTACAACTAGCAGTATTTTAGTCAGCTATAGTGATACAGCCAATTCAGGTGACATTAAAGTAAAAGGCCATAACGATTGTGGTGATAGGGCTTCTTCATCTTTGTCAATAATAGTAAATCCTGTTTATAATATTACTGTGAACAAATCCATCTGTAGTGGTGAAAATTATAATGGATGGGATGTATCAGGAACTTATCAACAGGTTCTTAAATCAATTTCAGGTTGCGATAGTATTATTAATACAAATCTAACAGTAAATCCATCCTATCAACCTGAAATTAATATTGATAAAAACAACTTATCCACTCCAAATCAGTATCAAACCTATCAATGGTACAAAAATGATGGAACATTGTTAAGTTCTGAAAGCACATACATCAATACAGAATCAGGTGAATATTATTTGGTTGTAACAGACGAAAATGGCTGTACAAATACATCAGCTGTTTTCAATGCGGTATATACATCAACTAGTTCAACCTTTTTAAATGATTTCAAGTACTCAATTATCCCAAATCCTAATACTGGCAAATTCACTTTCAGGATTGATTCAAATATTGAAGTGGATTTAACTCTTAAACTAGTAAATACATTGGGTCAGGAAATGGAAGTTAGGGAAGTTGAATCATCAGTTAACCATACAGAACAATTTGATGTTTCATATTTAAACAAGGGGATTTATCATTTAGTTATTTCATCTGGTCAGTTTCAGAAGAGTGAAAAAATTGTAGTGCAATAAGAGCTAAAACAAGCCTATTTAAGCCATTATTCTTTTTGAATGACCAATTTCAATAAACGTAAGAAAGTCCTTAAAATAGCTTTAAAATGCCTCTTGAAAGTAAATTTTCAAGACAATAAATTGTGTTTAAAAATCAAATAAGAATAGTTTTTTCTATTTTGACTAAAAAGTTGTAAATTAAAGGTTTTACAAACTGCTATTTAGAATCATTAAATAAAAACAATGGAAAAAAAAATCAGTAAACTTTATGGAGACTATATTACAGGAAAGATAGAACGTAGAAGTTTTGTTAAAAAGCTCTCAATGGTTTTTGGAGGTACAGTTGCCATATCCACATTTCTTCCCTTATTTGAGGTAAATTATTTGAAAGCCGCCGAAAAAATTAATGCAGAAGAATTGTTATTCATCGAGCAGATCACCTTCAAAGGTGAAACTGGTGAAATGAAAGCTTTTTTGGCACGTCCAAAAGAGAAAAAGAGATATCCTGCTGTAATTGTGATTCATGAGAACAAAGGCCTTCAACCACACATTAAGAATGTAAATAAACGAATGGCAATGGAAGGTTTTCTCGCCATTGCTCCCGACGCTTTGTCTCCAATGGGTGGCACCCCTGATAATGATGTCGATCTGGCAAGAACCAGAATGCGTGAATTGGATATGGAAAAAACCATCAAGAATTTCACTGCGGCTGTAAAATACTTAAAAACACATCCTTTGTCAACAGGAAAAGTTGGATGTACCGGATTTTGTTGGGGTGGAGCCATGACCAATAAAGTGGCAGTAAATGCTCCCAATTTGGATGCGGCAGTACCGTATTATGGTAGCCAGCCTGCAAAAGAAGATGTCCTGAAAATTAAAGCACCTGTTTTGGCTCACTATGCTGGTGACGATGCACGAATCAACAAAGGTATTGATGCATTTAAAGAAGCTTTAAAAGCAGCAGGAGTAGAGCACCAAACATTTATTTATGAAGGAGCCAAACATGCATTTAACAACGACTCCAACCCTGAACGATACCATGAAGAAGCTGCTAAACTAGCATGGAAACGTACAATCGATTTTTTTAAAGAGAAATTAGATTCATAAAATTTTTTATAGAAAATTGATGTTGGCGTGGAGGTATTAAATTTGTGATTTCCAAACAGCTGTAATTGTTTCAATAAATGGTGTACAATGTATAAAAAAACTTTTATATCCTGCACATAAATAGTTCAATGCATATTGTTCATCAGGTAATTTTACGAATCTATTCTTTGGGCATTCGCCATAACACATTTCCAACACCTCACAGTTTAAGCAGCAGTTTGGCAACGTATTGAACTTACGCTCCCCAAATTCTTTTTGTTTCAAGCTGTAAAGCATTTTGGTTATATGTAGATCATTAATATTTCCCAATAAATTATCATGCGTTACATAATGATCGCAGGAATAGAGATCCCCTGTATGTTCGAATACCGGTACACCACCACACTCTTTTTTGAATACACATACGGTATGTTCCTGATTGAAGGCTTTTCTGAATGCCTCTTCAAAAAGTTCAATCTTTACTTTTCCGATATCCTTCCCTATCCATTCGCAAAAAATGGTTATTAGAAATTGCCCAAATGCTTTAGAAGGCACTGATTCAAATGTGACACTAGTCCCACTACATTTATCTCTTTCAACCAAGGGTAAAAAACTAATATATTCCGCCCCTAGTGATTTAAAGAAGCTGTAAACCTCGATTGGATAATTGACATTGTAAGCATTTACAACACAAAGT
>JABMQB010000649.1 GCA_013203525.1 Mariniphaga sp. | reverse complement strand
TAACTATCCTGATTATCAGCTTAAAAAAAAAGGAAATTATAAAAACTACGTTTTTATGTTACGAAGTATGCCGCCCCGCCCTACCTCAGAAAGAGGAAATGTGAGAGGATGGCTTAGGAAATATGATTTACTTACTTAGTAGGAGTTAATGCCTCAGGATGGATCAGATGAAGCCACAAAGGACATAAAAAGAATAGGAGAGCAGGATCAGTCCTAACAATACACTCGTCAGTCCGAAGGGGTGTCGGGTACCACTGTAATTATAATTAGAAATTCAAATATATTTCTCGACCCCACAAGGGATCGAGAGGGATCGAGAGGTCGAATAGGTATGGATAAAGTAATATATACAAGGAAGTTATGTTCGATAATAAGGGGTCGAGAATTAGTTTATTCTCAAATACAGTCCTTTATGATGTAATTGGCAGTTTCATTAACAACTTATTTAGGTGACAAGCGTGGATGGAACCCCGGGGTTGAATGAAATGAAATCTGTGGGTGCAAGTAACAAAGAGAACCTTAATGTGTTGTTACCATATAACCGGGAACAACGTGTCGGTGCGAATGTTGATATGGACCGGGAACGTGGATGTAATGAAATGAAATCCGTGAATGGTTCCATGAATAAGAGAGTATCGATGTGTTGGTACCAAAAATGTATGAGCAGATCTGCTCTATAGTTTTTTGCATCAAGGATTGCAATGTTATCCTTTAAGTATTAAAGATATAATGTAAAGCCTGCCCGGATGCCCAAGGTATTATAATCTTGGCTCTACGAATGTAGTCCTGTGTTTGGTTAGCAGGGATCCATATTTAGACCATATTCTTTTATCTACAGCATCCCCAAAGTGAGTAGCTTCTTCTGGTAGTATTGATTCTTTTCTTTCTGAGGATTTATCTTTTTTGAATTTACCAGTGCTATCTTCTGTGACTTTAGTATTATTCATTGAGATCAGGGTAAACTTACATTTCTGCCCATTGAATATAACTGACGGATAGTAAGGGTCGTTGCTTTTAAGGATGTTTGCCCACAATAAATATTTGTCATGTTGTGGTGGTTCCATTCCCCTATGAACTTTATTAATTACGTTCCAACCTTTTTTCTTTAACCGGTTAATAGCCTGTTCGTTGTATGTTTGTGAGGATTTTACGTTTGGATGTTTAGAATCTCCATATCGATCCCTCCAATAAGTAAGAGTTTTGTTAGCATGATATTGATAATATTGGGTGAATGTATCAACCAGGTCGTTAATCATTACTCCTTTGGATTGGTCTGGTTTAATAAAAAATTCATTGATAAAACAATCTACTGGTTGAGCTACTTTAGTTGCAAAATTGAAGTGTCGTTCCTGGCCTATTGAAAGCAGGGATATTTTAGATCCCCAATCAGGTGATATTTCAAGCTGCTGATTAGGGTCACAATCAAGGTCAAAGCGTGAATCAGGGTTACCAAGTTTTTCAAAATCCCAATTAGTATTTTCAGCATAATCCCTGATAAATGAATCATTGGTTGCATCGTAGTACACATGGAGTTGTGGATCAATGTAATAATAACAGTCCTCTACCTTGTCTATCACCCAATTAAGGATTTCAATCATAAAGGTTAGCAGGGTTTGTTTATCATATTCCCGGATCAGGTATTCTAAGCCAAGGTTTTTGACATTATCAAAAGCATTTGCGAGAAGGAAAAGAACACCATCTTTAGAAATAAATGGTGATATTTTGTTTTTCAGCCTGATTACTTCTTTAAGAATGTCCTTGAATAATTTCCTGTTATCATCTTTTTTTGCCTGGATCATTTGGATTTGGAGTTTTACAATCCTATTCCATATTTGGAATAATTGTATTCCTCTTTCCTGTTCGTAGTATTTGCCATAATCCAGTAACCATCTTTGTTCTTGCATAAATGGCATGGATGAAACATACCTGAATCCATGATGTTGGGGAATTGGATTTGGTGAAATTTTGCCAAACTTTTCTTCATTTCCCCTGTTTGCAGGTGAAACTTCCTGATCGTATTGATCTTTATTTATTGTTAAAGCTTCATCGATTATTTCACGGTCAAGGTTAGGGCCTCGGGC
>JABMQB010000648.1 GCA_013203525.1 Mariniphaga sp. | reverse complement strand
TTTTATATTTTTCATCCATTTTATAATTTAGATCATTAACAAATCCGTAACCACCTATTCCAATGGCAAATTTGTGATCGATTATAAAAGCACCTCTGGCACCGGTAATAAAAGCATCTTTCCCATCAATTTGAGAAAAACCTAATGAAAAAGCTCCGTATCCGCCATTGCTTTTATGTTTTGAAAAAATTGTCTGAATTTCATCGTTTCTGTAATCATCGTCCTGGGCATATGAATATAATCCTGAAGCTACTAAAATGAGTAGCACTATTATTTTTTTCATGGTAAATAAATTTATGGTTTATTTGAAATTTTGAATTTTATTAATCAGTGTGTTATTACTTATTATTTCTTAGAATAAATATTTAAGGGTAAAAGCAAAATCGAATAGTTCGATATCCAATGTTTTTCTTCCCCATACATTAAAATATGGTTTAACTTCAACACCGGCACATAGGGGTAATTCAGTAAAAGTGTACTCAAGCGCAGCTAATCCGTCCAGGCCGGTAATAAAAGATGTTTTGGTTTTATACCAGGTATGGTTAGTATTATAATGTTTTTGTCGCCAGCGTTCAAATCCGGCATGAACTCCAATTCCAAAAACAAATACTAATTGATCTGAAAATCCGGCAACATCATATTGATGAAACTCTTTTAAGATTGTAAGTTGTGTTGATTGATTTCTGGCACTTAATAGAATTTTATAAGAGTTTATATCATCAGTATAAAATCTGTATTCAAATCCGGATGATAATCCACCCCGGATACCAATCGCCTTACTGAATTGTTGGGCATTGGTACAAGGCGAAATCAATATTGCTAAGAAAGCTAGAAATAGAATTTTTTTCATAATGAAGAATATTCTTAATTATCATTAATAATTTTTCCTGATCCTGAAATATGTGCATTAATATCGGGGCTTCCTATATAGAATACACTTCCACTACCAGAAATTGAAGCATCTAATAATCGTTCAATATTAGCATAGATATCTCCTGATCCTGAGATATTAGCATCACAATCTTTCACAATCATATCATATGAATCAACTTTTCCTGATCCACTTATTTTTATTTTTGAATTGTCGGCAACACCAGAAACATAAACCATTCCTGAGCCAGAAACAGTTGCTTCAAAAAGATGACAATCGACAGCTGTCTCAATAAGTCCGGATCCTGAGACTGTAACATCCATATTATTGCTAACAAAATAATCAGTAATAATTTCGCCTGAACCACTTAGTTTTAGACCTTCCAAAACCGGAGTTGAAATGTAAACATCCATGGGTAAAGTGTTTCTTAAATTATGGACACCACGAATGCTAATATTAAGTGTGCTACCATTAACTTCTGTTTCGATATATGGAAGTATATTGGTTTCGGCATTGATTACTACCTCATATTCATTGCTATTTGAAATATGAATATTAAATGCACCACTGGATTTAACTTTGTTAAAGTTTTGCGCAAATCTTGATTCACTTTCTTTAATGCCATTTCCCCTGATTGAGAAATTATCGATGCAACTTGTTGAAACAAGCAAGAATAATACTGAAATACTTAATAAAATAAATTTAATTGTTTTCATGACTTAAATGTTTTAATAGATGGGATATTAATCCCGAATAAGTTTTGATTGTTTTCTTATTTAATTGTTTTCAGTTAATGACAAGTATTTTATTGGAGGGTTGCAATTTTCCGGTAAAAATTTAAAAATTGTTAAAATTTTAATCAATTATTAGTTTGAAAAGATATTTACACTTCCTAATGTAGCGTTTATAAATAACTTATCTGTCTTGGGTTGATTTGAACCATATTTCCCTGATATTTTTATTTTCTGATCTTTTTCATCTAAAGTTGCTTCATCGGCAATTTCAATTTCACGGCAAAAATCAATATCGGTTTTTGTTTTAGTTAATTCAAATCCAAAGTTTGATTCCGGTTCAAAATACAGGTTGATATCGGTTGATTTTGATTCTATAAATATGAGGCTAAATTCAGGGTTTATTTTTTCAATATTAATATTACCATAATCAGCCTGTATATTGGCCCGGTCATTCAATTCCGCTATTCTGAAACTTGTAAAATTTCCTTTTGCGTTAACCTTGTCTGCCTCACGGATTCGGAATTTATCGCGCCGAGAGGAAATGTCAAGTTCAGATGTTTTAAATAATTCAAATGCACTTTGTTTGCTTTCTATATTTAACTGATTTGAGGTTTCTACTTCAACATCACTGTAATTTGTATTTAACTGAGCTGAATTTAATGCGTTAATAATTGCATCGGCAAAATTTAGGTTTATTGTAGTTGTTCCCAAAAGATCATGGGCTTTTAAGTTTCCATTTGATAGAGTTATTTCACAATTCCCTGAAAAATCACTCATGAAAATATTACCGTATTTATTATCCAAAATTAATTCGCAATTTTCAGGGAGCCATACGGTATAATCAATTTCAACGCTACCATTATCCTGCAACAACGATTCTTTAAATTTTTGAATTTCTTTTTGAAGTGCAGATTTTGTTTTATTTACGATGGTTTTCACAATAAGAAAATGAGAACTATCTGTAAATTCAAAATCAATTCCCTTCATTGTTTTTTCAAGTTTTGCAAGTTTTTTCTCTTCAACATTGATTTTCACATTGATTACAACAGAATCTTTATCCCAGGTATTTATTACTAAATTTCCGTATTTGTTTGATATTTCAACACGGGTTTCAGGCAATATTTTGAATTCTCTTGTGAATTCCCTGGTTTCGTTGAATTGCGAAAGTACCGTGAAAGGGATAATCCCTAAAGTCAGTACAAATAATATTATTTTAATTTTTTTCATCTCAGTTGTTTTTAACATTCTACTTGTTCTAAAACAGAATCAACTAATTTGAGCCTGAACCTGTTGTTTTCAATCATCGCTTCAATAACCGATTTGTTGGACATATTATCCTTTAAATCGTTTTTTAATGTATCATACATCGATTCTAATTCTACAAGGTCCATCTCCACCTCATCTTTTATATCAGGAAAGGTTGAATAGCATTTTCTAATTTCTTCAAGTTTTCCATTTACTTTCTGGGCATAGTATTTTTCTGTATCAAGAAGTTCATTTATTTCCGGATCGGCAATTCTGCTAAAACCTTTATCCTTTATCAAAGTATTGTTAACTAAAACCGCTGATATTGCAACAATTGCTACCACAGCTGCAATTCTCATCAGGTAGGTTCTCATTTTTACAACCTTAACCTTTTTTGTATCCCCATTAATCTTTTCCCAAATGTCTGCTGATGGTTCAAGATTATCAAACCCTTCGCGGTTTGTTCTGATAAAGTCTTCCAAACGATCTGTGTTTTTCATGACCAGTTATTTTGTGTTTTTAAAATTTCAATAATTCGCCTTTTGGCACGCATAAATTGGCTTTTAGATGTCGACTCGGTAATCCCCATTATTTGGGCAATTTCACCATGGTCATATCCTTCAAGCAGGTAAAGAGAGAATACCATTCTTCCTCCATCAGGTAACTGCTTCATTGCGGTTTTTACATTTTGAACTGAAAATTCCATCTCAGGTTCTTTTTCCTCTTCAATATCGTTTTGATATATATCTTCACAATAAACAAGTTCAAGTTTTCTTTTATTAATAGCATTTAAACAGGTATTTACCACTATTCGCTTAATCCACGATCCAAAGCCAGATTCATACCTGTAGGTATCCAGCTTTTGAAAAGCTAATGTAAAAGCCTCCTGAAGCATATCCTCAGCCTCCTCACGGTTGCGCATCATACGGTAGCAAATATTAAACATGGCTTTTGAATACAACTGGTATAATTGGTACCGAGCCATATTGTTGCCTGTTTTGCTGGCCTCAATAATATCCTGATGTATATGCTTTTTTTGTCCCAAATCCCTGTTAATTTCACTTTTACTGACAACCAAAAATTTAAATAGTTGCAAATATTTAAAATTACTAAATAATTCTCCTTTGATAATAAAATATGGAAGAAAGGAAATACTAGCTTTTAGTATAAAGGTATTATGGATTCAATTTTTTAAAATGATTATTGAGTTGATGATTACTCAGTAATATTAAGCTTTTATTTAATTAAAAAATGCAGATAATTATTGGTAATGATAACAAACAAATATTATATTTGCAACCGCAAATTGAAATGGTGGTTGTAGCTCAGTTGGTTAGAGCACTGGATTGTGGTTCCAG
>JABMQB010000647.1 GCA_013203525.1 Mariniphaga sp. | reverse complement strand
TACTAATTCAGGGAATAAGTGTGATCAAACTTAATCAGAAAGAGTTAAACTTGGTTGCCCAAGTATTTGATATTTGCAGAACCGATAAAACCAAAAAACCATGAATGAAATTAACGAATTAATCAAGTCAATCCGGAAGCCGGTATCTGACAAACAGATTATGATATTACGGCTCCAATTCAATAAACGTATCCTGGAAAGGGCGAAGTGGTTTGAGCTATTTAGAAAACTCCGGGCTGTAAGGGATATTTTAGATGCACTAAATTACTTGACATGAGTCATGAAATCCAAGCATTAAAAAATAGAATCAAAAGAACCGAGTCTGACATGATCAAACTACAATCAGAATTTCAGGCGCTTTTGGATAGGATGAATGAATTAGAAAAATCTGTAAATCATATTGAATCATTAAACCATGGATCGATAATATTTGGTCCGGGATAAAAGCAGTAGAAAAGAAATTAACCGCCGTAAGGCATAAAACTAAATGTTATGCATGAAATAAAAAAACTTTACAAAGTCACTCTTAGTAACAATATTGTGAAATACGCAGTGGCAGCCGATCCTACTAGTGCCCTTGATAAAATTAAGCAACATTTTCAAAGGATTAAAGATAGAGAGTTGAATCCGGTACATAAAGAACTTGTAAGTATAGAATATTTAGCTGCAGTTATGAGTGATATAGATGCAGGAGTGCATTTGTTTTTATAAAATGAAAACAATCAAAAAGAAATTATTATTAACTAACTAAAAAATCAGAAAAATGACAAAAGTAACAATTCCAAAAACAAACATCAGGGAGAGATTAATCCCTATTAAAGGAACAAACCCTTTAATCGTTCACCGGTTTGGTGAAAAAGCGCGTAAGCAGATTTTGGATATTCAAAACAAGTCTGCAAAAAAAGACAGAACAAGAAATCCAGAAGCTGAATATCTGGATTGTTTGTATTGTATTAACGGAAACGAAAAAACGGGTTTTCCGGCAATAGGTTTTAAAATGGCAATGGTTAGGGCAGGCAAGGCGTTAGGTCATGTAATGACAGATTTAAAAGGAGCTATTTTTGTTGAGCCGGATAACGGCGAACTTGTTGAGATTAAAGGCGATTATCATATGAGAATTGATATGGTAAGGGTTGGAAACGGTGGCTCTGATATTCGTTACCGCCCCGAATATACTGAATGGAAAGCATTATTAAGAATCCGTTACAACGCCGGTGTATTGAGTGATGAATCGATTGCTCAATTAGTTCAAGAGGCGGGTTTTAGTGTAGGTATTGGAGAATGGCGTCCGCAAAGAAACGGTATTTATGGACGTTGGGAAATAGATGCTTAAAGATATTTGACAGGGTGCGTTCCGGTGAGGCTTGGTGAGGTTAGGTAGGGTGTGGTCCGGTAAGGCAGTTGTGGTTAGGTTCGGTTAGGTTAGGTACGGTAAGGTTGGGTCGGGCGGGGTCTGGCAGTTAGGGTTCGGTCTGGTGAGTTAAGGTGCGGTATGGTAAGTTTGGGTAAGGCATGGCATGGTTTTTATTATTAACTTAAAAATTAAAGAAATGAAAAATTACAAATACAGAAAAGGTATAAGTTTCAAAGTAGATGCAAATATTGCAGGTCAGGAACTTGAAAGAATCTATGAAAAATATGATGGTATAACTCCAAAGAACATCATAAAGGAATCGGAAGAGAAAAACTCAAAACTTCATGATTGCTTTGAGTGGAGTAATAAAAAAGCCGGTTACAATTACAGACTTTGGCAGGCAAGGAAATTGTCGAGTAGCTTAACTATCGTATTTGAAGAGAAAACAGAAACACCGGCATTTATTAGCATCTCTATTGAAAAAGAAAGAAGCTACATTCCAAGTGAGATAGTATTCAATAATGAAGATATGGCAAAGATAGCTATACATGACGTATTTAATGCCTTTATGTATTTCAAACAGAAATATGAAAGCTACAAAAGTCATTTCAAAGCAGAAGATAAAAAGCAGTTGAAAATTGATCTAAAAGAAATGGTAAAGGATTTGTGAAAATAATATGATGGGAAAATTAACTCAATATTTCGATTACTTAACTAGGAAGCCGGAGAATTTAGACAGAAGGTTTATAAGATTCCATTATACTCATATTCAGATCACGCCTGAATTGAAGAAATTAAGAAGAAAATTAAAGTTGTATATTAAATAAGTTTGGTTATATTTGTAGTAAGATATAGTGAATCACGGATCAAAAGATACCCACAGGCTTGAAGTGAAAAAGGTCCATCTTAACGGGTGGATTTTTTTTTGTCAATTATTTATTTTATCTTTGCATTTATGGCAAAGAAAGAGTTGGGTAAAAGTGGTAAGAATATTACTTATGACCTGAATCACCAGATTATACGAGATTCTTATGTAAAATTAATAAAGAATCTTAAAAGAAAACCAACCATAGCAGAAGTTTCAAAAGACTGTAATCTTTCCCATAATACAATAGATAAGCATATCAAAGAGCTAAAATTTAATCCATTAAAACATCCGTTGAGAATTTTATCAGACGATGTAATACTTTCAATAGTTAATTCAGCAAAGAAAGGAAGTTCAGCAAGTCAAAAACTTTGGATGCAGATTTGTGAAGGGTGGACTGAGAAGCAAGTCATAGAACATGAAGGAGAAATTATAACAGGTATTGAATATATTACTCCAAATGAAGATAAAAATTGAACCTACATACAAACAGCATCTTGCCTGGGAGGCGTTAAAAACATTCCTTGTTGTATTTTTGGGTGGTGGTGCCGGCGGTGGTAAATCATGGTGGTTATGTGAAACCAGACTAGTTAATTGCTACCTTCACCCGGGTTATAAATCATTTATTGCAAGAGAAGAGTTGAAACGATTAATGGCATCAACATATTTAACATGGTGTAAGGTTTGTAAATTTCATAAAATACCACGTGAAGATTGGATATTAAATGGTCAGTATAATTACATTGAATTTAAGAACGGGTCAAGAATTGATTTGCTGGATGTTAAATATCTTCCATCAGATCCTCTTTATGAAAGATTTGGATCATTAGAATATACGGACGGGGCAATAGAAGAAACCGGAGAAATTCACTTTCTTGCTTATGATGTTTTAAAAACTCGTATTAATAGACATAAAAATGTAGAATTTGGTATTAATGCAACAATGGCATTAACAGGCAACCCGAAGAAAAACTGGACTTATACGAATTTTTACCTGCCATCGAAAAACGGGACACTTCCAAAAGAAGTAAAATTCATTCAAAGTCTTTATAGTGACAATCCATATACAGTAAAGGAATACGGAAAACAATTAAGCGGGATAAAAGATAAGTCAACAAAAGAGCGTTTGATGTTGGGGAATTGGGAGTATGATGACGATCC
>JABMQB010000646.1 GCA_013203525.1 Mariniphaga sp. | reverse complement strand
TTAGATGTTATATGCAGAACAGAAAATATTATTTAGCACACCAAACCTTAAGAATTCTTAAGTTGATCCTTATCTTTATGACCGATGACTGAAAAAATTCTGTTATATCCTCTCTCTCGAAAGCTGTGCACCATTTCATGCTATTGTGCACTATGCGAATACATTATATCGGGATAATCTCAATATTTCTTGCCATGAAGCATGCTGGCTTTTTAGTATTTAATATTGACTTAAAAAGAAAAATACCATAGCCTCTAGCAATAATAAAATATTAATCAAATACTTCATTAAAGCATGAAGTACAGGAATAACTCAGGAGTTGAAAATGGAAAAAAGTTATAAAATTGCAGTATTACCGGGAGACGGTACAGGACCCGAAGTTGTAGTAGAAGGAAAAAAAGTCCTCTCTGCTGTTGCTGATAAATATGGATTCAAACTTGATTTTACTGAATTCGATTTTGGTGGAGACAGATACATTAGAACTGGAGAAGTACTACCTGATTCAGCTGCAGATGAGTTGAGAGAATTCGATTCAATTTTTCTGGGTGCAATTGGTCATCCCGATGTTAAACCTGGAATCCTGGAAAAAGGAATCCTCCTCAGGCTCAGATTTGAGTTGGACCAGTACATCAACCTTCGTCCTGTCAGATTGTATCCTGGTGTAGAAACACCTCTTAAAAATAAGGGACCCAAAGATATCGATTATGTTGTAGTAAGAGAGAATACCGGGGGCATATATACCGGTACCGGCGGTAACTCAATGATAGGAACACCTAATGAAGTTGCAGTTCAAAGCATGGTATATAACAGATTTCAGGTAGATAGATGTCTCCGCTATGCATTTGAATATACTAGGACCCATGGCAAGAAAGCCCGGGGTGTCGGTCCTGAAAATACTCTTGGTCTTGTAGGTAAAACCAATGTTCTTACCCATGTGTTTGATCTCTGGGAAAGAGCATTTCATGAAATGGGAGAAAATGAGTATCCGGATGTAAAACGTGATTATTATCATGTGGATGCTACCTGCATGTGGATGGTTAAAAGTCCTGAATGGTTCGATGTACTGGTAACAACAAATATGTTTGGAGACATCATTACCGACCTGGGAGCTATGACACAGGGTGGTATGGGAATTGCTGCAGGTGGAAATATTAATCCTGAGGGAGTAGGGATGTTCGAACCTATTGGAGGATCTGCACCAAAGTATACCGGACAGGGAGTTATCAACCCGTTAGCATCAATCGTTGCAGGTTCCATGATGCTGGATACACTAGGTGAAACAGAGGCGGCTAAGACCGTGGAAGAAGCAGTCATGTACGTTACCGGCAATAAAATAAAGAGCCTTGCTGCAAAAAGAATGGGATATTCCACTTCAGAAGTCGGGGATCTTGTTGTTGCGCAAATATAATTAATCCTGATTGCTGGCTAAATAGGTATAACCACTATTGCCTTTTTAGCCAGCATTTCAAAATTAGGTGCTTGAATGTTTCCCATCAAAACAATTTGGACAAACAGCTAAATTCTCTTACTACGAAATTGAGCACTTTGTCATATATCCATCTATCAAAACTTGCCGAGATTCACAGAATTCAACCGTTATACCAGTTGACCTTTATATGTATGCATTTTTTGCAGTAGAATAAAAATCTTTAGCTTATAATTTAGCTCTGTTTTGTTCGAATCATTTGACGACGTACAATTAGGATCTCAAAGTATTTATCAAACTATTAGTTAATTCTCTCAATTCTACTGCTCTATTCCATAAGACAGTTGGAACAAATTCATTGTTTGATTTCTCAATTATTTTTTTGTCAGAATAGTATAATTCAAATTTCCCTATTATTTCAGAATTTACTATTTTCAATTTCGCCAAGCAGATAATTCTATATATATTATCTGATGTATATTTATCAGATAGTTTCAATATGCGAAAAATTTCATCAAGATTTTCTTTAATAAGATTAGTATCAACATTATAAATTGCTATGGGTTCTTCTCTCCTCATTTGTCTATTACCTTCACACATTTCTTTCCCCTTCTTTCAGTATTATTTCATCCATCATAATAACATATAGTCTATTATAATTCACAGAAATGTAATAGTTTTAGCACTGTAATTAACAGTTAATTACTTCCTATACTTTATAATAAGTTCTTCATTCTGTTTAATCCTATCCTTTATTTTAGTTTGTATTTCATCTGCTGGTTTCTTCATTTCCTCTATTTATCCTCGTCTAAGAATAAGTGTTTGATATCGTCAAATTTAAGGC
>JABMQB010000645.1 GCA_013203525.1 Mariniphaga sp. | reverse complement strand
TTAATAATAAAATAATTTAAAAATAATTTTATAAACTAAAGCTATTTTTTTATAGAACCAATTCTTCTTATATTTTTCCCATTTTTTAGCATATTCTTCAAAAACCGACTCATTGGTAATTTTGTATAGAATTTTTAATTGGACAATATGTAAACTATGGTAAAAAAGACTAGCTAACATTTTCATTTTTGTTCCCGATTGTTCATATAAAGACCAAAAGCCTACATCAAACTTTTGTAAATTGTCCTTAAGGGTCTTGATGCATTTATCAAATAGTGTTTTTGCTTCTTGATCCTCAGTCAATAAATAATAATCCCATATCCCAAATATTGTCCACAGGAAACCATTTAATATATGTGTCGGTGGGTCAACTATTGTTTCTTCAAGCCAATGGTCGTTATTTTCGTCTGTAGACAAAACACCACCATTTTCAACAGAGATATATAATGATTTAAGGGCCTGCTGTGCTGTTTTCAGATATTTTTCTCCTTTTGTCTCAATATAAATTCTTGTTAACAGAGATATCCCATTGCCTTGGGCTAACGCAGAGTACCAAGGGGACTTTAAAGTATCCCTATATTCCCAATCAAAATGATGCATCCATGTTTTTACTCCATATTTGTTTGTTTCCAAATTACTGATCAACCAGTCAGCTTGTTTTATGGATATATCAAGATTTTGCCTATTTTTTGTTTGTTTATATAGATTGTAATGACCAAGCCCATATTGAGCTATAGCAATAGGATTATATTGTTTGCCGATTTTTCCTCTATAGTCAAGTAAGGGGATGCCGTTTTTGTCAAATGGACCCGGATAGTTTGTTTTATACGAAAATGGCATATAATATTGCCCAATTTTATCAATTGTTGCATTTTTATTTGTTTCTGGAATACCATGCCAAAAGGTAAGTTGACTATTGTTGTGGCTTAAATATGCGGAGAAAATCCTTTGCAAATAATTTATTCGTAACTTTATGCTCATATTTCAGGAGAAATATTAATAACCTGTTTCTTTTTTGCAGATTCAAGGCTGTCAAATGTAGCCTGCGTTGAAAGTATAATTTTCTGCAATGGAATAGGGCAAGGTTTTCCTTCTTTAATGGCCTTTATAAAAGATTTAAATTCATTATTATGTCCTTTATTCTGACCATAACTATGTGTTTTTTTCTTACCCTTTGAGGTGTATATTACGTCTGATTTAAAATTATCTATTACCATTGCTTTATCTCCCCCAAAGATTTCAATTCTTTCTTTGGGTAAAGTTTTGGGCGCAAGAGAGGTATAAATAATTGTACCACAAGAACCATTTTTAAAATTAAGCGTAATGGCAATATTATCTTCGGTTTGAACCCCCCCTTGAAGAGGAACAATGCTAGCAGAAACCGTTGTTGGCTCTGATCTAGCCAAATAATGGCAAAGATCAACAAAATGACAAGCTTCGCCGATAATTCTGCCACCACCTTCTTTTGAGTCATGAACCCAATGATTTTTTGGTATAAATCCAGCATTAATTGTGCAGGATATTATTAAAGGTGTATTGTTTTTGAATATCTTTTTAGCTTTTATAATTGATGGAGCAAATCTGCGGTTAAATCCTACCATTAGTCGTCCTTTAGAATTTTTAGCCGCTTCAAGAATTTTTTTTAATTCATCTTTATTTAAACAAAGAGGTTTTTCAACATGAACATTTTTGTTGTTTTTTAATGCTTCTATTACAATAGGTGCATGGAGGTTATGTCTAGTAGATACAATTACCAAATCAATATTTTTATCTTCTATTATTTTGTGCCAATCAGTAGTGACATAATTACCCTTGAATTGTTTAATAACTTTTTGAGCATTTATGCCTTTAGAATCAGCTGCAGCGTATAAATAGGCGTCTTTTATTTTTTTAAGAGCTGGTAGAGCAGTATTTTGAGCAAAATTTCCAACACCAATTATACCAATATTTATTTGATTTTTTGGTTTATATTTTATATTTTTTTCAAAAGAGATAATATTTTTATGTTCTTTTTTTGTATCATAAGAGAAAAGTATCCCATTGATTTTTTGATTTTCAGGAGGATTCATTATAAAGTCGTATGCTTCCTTTGATTTTTCTATTTCAAAGATATGGGTTATTAATTTTTCAGGATGGATTAAATTTTTATTTATTAATCTAATAAATTCTTCCATATTTCTTTTTTCTGTCCAACGAACATATTCAAAAGGATAATCTTGTCCTTTTTCTTCATAATTTTTATCATAGCGACCTGGACCATATGAACAGGAAATTTTAAAATCTAATTCTTTTTCATAATATAGTTTACGCGGTATGTCCATTTTTATGTCCCCAACAACTG
>JABMQB010000062.1 GCA_013203525.1 Mariniphaga sp. | reverse complement strand
GAATTACAAAAATCAGGTTGTTGGGTGTAGGTGTATTGGTTCTCTTGACTTTAATTTTTGCTTCATTAATCTTTTTAGACATTATCAAAGTAGGAACACCTCTAAAGGCAAATATAATTGATTCGATTGTCATTCTTCCTTTCGATAATTTTACAGGCGATGAAGATCTTGAAGATCTATTTTCGGGAATGCAATCAATGCTAATTTCGGATATGCAACGACTTAGCAATTTGAGAATTCCTTGCTGGACTTCGTCTAACGCATACAAAGATGCCAACATGACGGTAACACAAATAGCATCGAATTTGGATACGAAGGCCGCAATTGAGATGGGAATATTTAGTTTTGGAGATTCAATAGGCATGCAATGTAAACTTATCAGTACTGTTCCGGAGGAAAAGCAGATTTGGGATAAAGTTTACAAAGTGGCAAAAAGTGAAATATACAATTTAAACAACCAGGTAACAAAAGATATTGCAGAAGAAGTAAAGGTAAAACTCACCCCTCAGGAAGAAAATTTGCTGGCTGAATCAAGGATTGTTGATCCTGAAGCTATGGATGCATATGCGATGGGGCAGCATTTTCTTGAACAAGCCAGTAACGAATCTCTTGAAAAAGCATCAGAGTTTTTTAATATAGCTATTAAAAATGATTCGTCCTGGGCAGCTCCTTACGCTGGTGTTGCATTGGTTTGGGTTTTCAAACAACAATTGACTAGTGTACCTCCATCCGTTGCTACACCAATAATAAAAGAAAATTTTGAAAAAGCCCTTGCACTGGATCCTAATTCAGCCAATTCGCATTATGTGAATGCATTGATAGCAGTATGGACAGATTGGGATTGGGAGAAGGGTGAAAAAGAATTTCTTAGATCCCTGGACCTGAACCCAAACGATGCATTGTGCCGGGTTTACTATGCTCATTTTCTCATGATTATGAAAAGAAAAGAGGAGGCAATAAAACAGGCAAATATGACCCTGAAATTGGATCCAATGCGGCCTTTGGTTTTGGCACTTTATAGTACAGTAATGAGAGTTTACAGTGACTATGAATCAGCAATAACACAACTCGAAAAAGCACTTTCCATTGAACCGGAACACCCCTTAGCCAAAAATTCTCTAAGAGTTGCTTATCGACATACAGGCAATTACGAAAAATGGTTTGAATTATGGAAAAATGGAGTTAGATTGGATCAGGAATCAATTGCATCAGTCGAAAAAGCTTTTCGTGAACAAGGTTATATGGCAGCCGTTGAAGAGATGATAAAGATAGGTGAAAATGGTGGTCGGATTGGAGGACTTTCAGGTCTGTATATACAATTGGAAAACTATGAAAAAGCTATGGATTACTTTGAACAGGCATATGAAGAGCACAGCCCTGGCATGCCCTATCTTTCGATTTTTAACATTAAAAAAGAAGATTTGAGTGATAATGCCAGGTATATTGAATTAATGAAGAAAATGAACCTGCCTTTGGAATAGAAATACGTATTCAAATATTAATTATATTTGAGGAGAAGTAATGACGAAAAAATATCCAAAAATTCAAAACTCAATTATAAAAATTGTAGGATTGCTGGAAGAAAAACCAGGATTACAGGCCGCTTTGCTAAAAAACGAATATTTAAGAGAAGAACTTTCCGATGAACATTCAAATTTCTTTAAAGACTATTTTTATCCCGACTTTAGAAATTTGATGTTTTTTAAACACAACCGAATAAATAACCGACGTTTTAAAAAAGAAATCAATCAGGTTATTTCTCTTTCCGATTCATTTAAAACTGAAGAATTATTGGTGAAAGATGCGGAAGTATTTTTATTTGGCGAAGATTATATTGCTCTCTTTTGTATTTCTGTTCAAAAAGAAAATAAAAATTATGAGATTGAAAATATCTCTGCATTACTAAATTTAGTTCGACAATTTGATACACTTGCCGCCGATAATATTAAATGGTGTCATTGGATAGAGAATGAACTTTTAGGTGGAATTAAAATAAGGGGTAGGGGAGTTTCAGTTGATGAATATTCCGGTTCAAAATTTAAACTTTTTACCATAATCGATTTAAAAAAAGATATGGAGGATAATGATCGGATGAAATTATTATACGATTTAGGAACTTCCTCAGGATACAAAGAAGGATTCGAGAAAGGTTGTAAAATTGATTACGATGAAGGTTACAATACTTGCATCAAAGAATACAAACAACTTATCTCAGATG
>JABMQB010000644.1 GCA_013203525.1 Mariniphaga sp. | reverse complement strand
TTTCAAGAGCTTCCGTTCCTTCGTAGAAAAAAACGCTGGGTTTGTTTTGGTTAAGATTAAAAGCATCAGTCAAAACTTTTACTGTTTGGCCTACGTTTTTTTCTAAAAGGGATAATTCGTTCCTTTTATTTTCGATCAATTTAATAAGTTGGTTCGGATGATTGGCTTGATAAAAAGTTTCTCGACCATCGCGGCATGAAGATATTAAGTCCAGCTTGCTGAGACTTTTTAGCGCTTGTTGAACCGCCGTACGACTGAGGCCACTAACCGTTACGATTCTAGTCACGTTCATTTTTGGTGTATTTACTAGTATTAAATAAATTTCGCTTGATACATGGTCTAGACCCGCATCAAAAAGGTTGTTGGATAAATTTTGCATATAATATGATTATGATACTATTATCGCATTTTGATAAGTATATGTAAAGTATTTTGTGCACAATAAAATAGAGTAAAATATGTATAAATTGCTATATAATTATACTAAGGGTATATAAAAAGGTGCACGATATCATTGACAGGTTTATTGAAAGATGCTATAATTCATTGTTAACAGATCGTTGACAGTAAAATCCAGAAAACAACGGATAGTAGAAGAGTTTCATTGGTCGCTATGTGTGGTCCAATGATGGAAATTTGTCTTATTCTGCAATATGTGTTCGGTGTGGGAAAGTGAAATTGGGTAAAAGCTCTTCAAGGAGGTTAAAATGGAAATTGTTCGTGAAATCTTTATGGTCCCTATTTCCATTATCTGTTTCTGGTTTATGGTTGCACCATTTCTTTGTATGATTTCTGCACTTCAATCTTCACCTCCTTATACCAAACAACAGTGGCTTCGAGGGCAGGTTCGTGTTTTTCTTTGGATAGCAGGTATAAATGCCGCGATGATAGTGCTGTACTGTTTTTGTTTCTTTGTCCTTGGTCCGCCTCAGGAATTGGAACCGTACAAGAAAAATCTTGCCCCATTATTTTTAGTAGTGGAAACCCTTTACCTTGTACCACTCTTTTTTTCATGGTATGGGATTAGTCCAAAATTTGATAAGTAATATTGTAATTTCAAAATCGCGGTTGCTAGTTTATGACTGGCATTTTTGGAGCTGCTTTCCATTCAGCCGATGATTCTTATAAAGAATCATACACCATAGCCATTATGCTTTCATGGATATTTTTCAACATGGGTTTCTCTGGTATATGTGTAATGTTGTTACTATTTGGAAATTGTTAAGCATTAAACCAAAAGCACCCACTTCAATAAGTGGTGCTTTTATATTTGACTAAATTTAGATAATATGGAGCTCATTATGGGACGCATTCAGAACTATTGATTGGATAAAAATAAAGGATGAATTAAATGATTATATTTGATTTTTTGCAGGAATGATTGTAAAATTTAAGTAAATAATAATGAATTAATATGAAAAAAGAAAAAGTAAACAACCAAGTCCAAAGAACTACAGTAAAAGCTTTATTCCATAGAGATGGTAAGATTCTTTTACAAAAGGATCATAAAGGTAAATGGGAAATGCCAGGAGGTAAGATTCAATTCGGTGAGTCTCCCAAAGAGGCTTTACGAAGGGAGGTAAAGGAAGAACTAGGCTATGGCAATATAATCATAAATAGTCTTGTTGATGCATGGACGTTTAACGTAGTAGTTGATGAGATAGATTATCAATTCATTGTTATTGTGTTTAATACTGAATCAGACAATTATCAAAATGATATTAGCCAAGAACATATTGATTGTCGATGGATATCTTTTGATGAAGTTAAAGATTTAAACATGAGAGATGGATACAAAGATGCTATTAATAAATTTAGAAATGATAACAAATTATAAGATATAATAAAAAGTTCCAACAATATGTTGGAACTTTTTATTTGGAGCGGGTAAGGGGGATCGAACCCCTATCATCTGCTTGGAAGGCAGAGATAATAGCCATTATACGATACCCGCGAGGATAAAATTCAAAGCCCAAAGCTCAAAATTCAAAGTAAATCTTAAATTTAAAATTAAAAACTAAAATTATGCCATACACTATTTTGAATTTTAAATTTAGAACTTAATTTGGGTTTTGGATTTTGGATTTCCACTCCGACTTCATTTGAAAAGAAATTTTTTTATGTCAAAAAAAGTCGGAGTGGTGGGTCCTCTGGGAATCGAACCCAGGACGCCCAGCTTAAAAGGCTGGCGCTCTAAC
>JABMQB010000643.1 GCA_013203525.1 Mariniphaga sp. | reverse complement strand
TTTTGACCCAATCAGCCATTCTCTTTATTCCTTCATCTAAACTTACATTTGTAATAAAGTCGCTGAAGTATTTTTTACTTTTAGCGTGATCTGAATAAGCATGCTTTACTTCATTCCGGGCCTCTAAATATTGGATTTTAGGAATCTTACCCATTTGCTCTGCCACAACCTTTCCCAATGTGGCCACTGAATATGGCTGATCAGCGCCAATATTAAACGTTTTATTATAACATTTTATCATAAATCCAGAATTGGCAATTGGCAAAGCAACATCATCAATATAGCTAAAAGCCCTTGTTTGCTTTCCATCGCCAAAAATAGTCAGCGCTTCACCATTCATTAGCTGGTTCATAAATATTCCGATAACATTGCGGTACCGATCTCCAATATTCTGACGCTCTCCATATACATTATGGGGTCTGAAAATAATGTAATTTAATCCAAACATCTCATGTGAAATCTTTAACTCCTGCTCCACCGCGTATTTAGCAATACCGTATGAGTCTTCTGGTGCCGGCGTAATATTTTCCGAAAAAGGCTCTTGGCCAGATCCGTAAACAGCAATTGAAGATGTAAAAACAAAGCATTTTGCGTTGCAATTCACAGCCAGGTTTATTAGATTTACGCTTCCAATTAGATTGTTATTATAGTTGAACCTTTTTATAAAGTGGCTTAGCCCTTCAGCAGCATAAGCCGCTAGGTGGTAGACATGAGTTATGTTATTTTGTTTGAAAAGGTTTTCTAATAACTTTACATTTAAAATATTTCCTTCAATAAACTCGGCATCTTCCGGGACATTGTCTCGAAAACCGCCACTCAAATCATCAATGACAATAACTTTCTTTCCCTGTTTAACAAGATGTTCAGCAATATGACTC
This sequence comes from Mariniphaga sp., assembly GCA_013203525.1. Lineage (GTDB taxonomy): Bacteria > Bacteroidota > Bacteroidia > Bacteroidales > Prolixibacteraceae > JABMQB01. The sequence goes on along the minus strand of JABMQB010000643.1, from coordinate 2,111 downwards.
CCAATAAAACCAGCTCCACCTGTAACAAGTATTTTATCTAACATTATAGACACTCATTTTCATTCATGGTAAGATATTATTACATTCTCAATGCGCGGGGATAACTCACATCTCCAGATATCATATTTAGCCTTTTTTAATATCAAATTTGCCGTTAGCATATCCTTCAACCATCTTTATTTCAAAATCACAGGAATTTTTTAATGGTCCCCATATTCCGTCACCAAAAGCTGGGCCAACAATCTCAACATCATAATGCCTTTGAAGCACCTTCGCCAATAACCAGGCCCTGCCAAAACAGTTATGGGAAAAGTCAGGGGTTAATATTGAGATTTTCACGAATTGTCACCTTTGATGCATTCAACCCTCAAACAAGGTTTACCCTTGCTATGATAGTCCTGTGGTTCTTTATTTATAATATTTATGAAACCAACTTCCTCTAACAAGGTTTTCAATCTTTTAGAATTATGCCCAAACAGATGCGTATCTCCATTAAATCTTTGCAATCCAAAAACATTATCCAATCGCTTTTGATTTCCTTTCAAGTACTCTTTTACGTCTTCATCAAAATCAGGGCATTCAATAATTAATCTCCCGCTAGGAATTAATAATCTACGCCATTCTTTTATCGTTTTTGGCAAATCGTGCCTTGGTAAATGTTCAATAACATGATAAGCTTCAATCAACTCCGTTGAATTACTGGAGTATGGCAATTTTCTTATGTCACAAACTAAGTCCGTAACTCCTGTTTTTCTCAAATCAATATTTATATAATCATCAATACGTCGGTTTCCGCAGCTTAAATGTAATTTCAATAGGCTCTTATCTTTCATTCCAAGTCCATATTTCAATTTGACTATAGCAGGATTTATATTACGCCGGGTCGCATTCAATAAATTTGAACCATACCAACTCTCTAACAGTTTGCTCCCTCGTTATACAAAGAGGTTTCAAAGTTACTATCTATATCGGTAAGAAGTCTTTTGATAAATTTCTTAATCATAAATCACACTATCTTTCGCTTAAATTACCAAAAATCTCTTGCAGTTCATGCCGCATTTTATACCCTGCATTCTTATCCCACAGATATATAATTCCAAGGTAAATAATACTACCTAGGATTGCTAACATAAAGAAGTTAAGAACATCATTCATAGATGGCAACAGACTATGTCTCAAGAATATGACAAGGAATACTATAGAAACAGCAATAATTGGCGGGAATAACCTAATCACAAAATCTTTATACCTATAGTTTATAATTTTTTTCGTCTCTTTACTAATTAACATAAAAGCTAAGATATTAGGAATAACAACCGCCAAAGACGATCCTAAAATACCCCATTTAATGGTCAGTGGATAAATAATCACAGCCATCACGATCAATTGAATGCTGGAAAGTTTAGTCTGAATTTTCGGTTTACCCGCACTATAAAGAATGGGACCCATAGTCGCACCTATAGATCGCGTAATCCCAAATATACACAACACCTGCATTGCCTGCACCATCGGCATCCATCTCTCTCCTAAGAATATCTTTGTAAAATCCGGAGCTAAGACAAAGATTAGGCCCGATATGGGAAAAGATAAGAACGCAGTAAGTTGCAATATTCTAAGGTATGCCTCTCTCAGCCTAGGGATATCGCCCTGCATTTTCGAATATACTGGAAATGTCACTTGGGAGATAACATGGGTTATTTCGGTGGCTGGCAGGTTTGATATGAGGTAAGCCATCTGATAAAGCCCTAATGCTGTAACCCCCAGCATTTTACCCACAAAAATATCGTCTCCTTGCGTAATCAAAAAAATTAAGATGCTTGAACCCAAAACCCACTTCCCAAAACCAAAAAGCTCCTTAAATTCAGCCTTATTAAACCTGGCATGAGGCCTATATGGGTGAAGGACGTAAGACATGAAAAGCCGAACAAAGTTAGCTGCAAGTCCTCCCCATACCAAAGCCCAGACATTTCGTAAAATAAAGGCGAGGGTGATAGCAATCGTCAAATCGACTAAGGTTGCCGATAGTTCATAAGAGAATTGTTTATTAAACTCTAAGTCTTTCTGAAAGAAAATTATCCCTATGTTTCTAAAACCTGAAAGGAGCGTAGATA
>JABMQB010000642.1 GCA_013203525.1 Mariniphaga sp. | reverse complement strand
TATGGCATAAGCGCCAATACCGTAAAACGCTGCATGAGCCAGCGACAGCAAACCAGTGTAACCTGAAATAAGATTGAGCGAGATCGCAATGATGATGTAGATGTTGATTAAAATTAAAATGTGTAAAAAATATTCCATGTGTACTAAATCTCCGCTTTTTTAAGAGGCTTACCGAAGAAGCCCTGAGGGCGGAAAAGTAAGAATACCAACATAATTGCAAAAGCAATGGCATCCTGCCACTGGGAAGGCAAATACCAGGCGGCTAGATTTTGAGCAAAACCCAAGAGTAAAGCGCCAAGCACAATACCCGGAATATTGCCCACTCCGCCGATAATCATAACAATAACGCCCATCATTAGTGGACGAAAACCCATAGTTGGCGTCATATCAGTATCCAGAGCTGAAAGGATGCCTGCAATGGCTGCTAATGCAGAACCATACGCAAAAACAAAGTTATAGATTCTTTCTTTATTTATACCATATATTTCTGAAAGCTTCGGATTATTGGCGACTGCACGAGAAGCTTTGCCTATTGTTGAATATTTTAGAATCAGCCAAGTAATAGCGACCAATACAATTGCCGAAATTATGATCACTATTTGGATTGGCGTAATTCTGGCGCTGAATAATTCAAGACCTTCTTTAACCACACCAGAACGTACCGATTTGGTATCATCACCGAAAGAAAAAGATATTAGATTTTGAATGATTAAATAAATACCCAATGATGCAATGAGCAAAATAAGTGATGTACCTTGGTGTTTTCGGATTGGAAAATAAATATATCTATTTATAATAAGACCAAGAATAGCAACGGATAAGATCGAAAATAAAAATGATGAAAAAAAATCGAATTTTAGAAGCGAGTAAAATAAAAAACTAAAATATGCACCAAGTGTAAATATAGCGCCATGAGCAAAATGAAAAAAACGGCAAGTACTGTAAATTATATTAAAGCCAAGAGCTATTATTAAATAGGTACTTGCGCTAATTATGATATTTATTATAAGTTGTGAAAACAAGTGTTTTATTTATGTTTATTATAATAATTTCTGTTATTTTTTGGCAACTAATAAATAAGCTTCGACCTGATTAGGTTTTCCGAGAACAAATTCAGTCTCAGAATAGTGTAGTATGTCAATTATTTTAAAATCAACTTCACTGACTAATTCTTCTATCATTTTTTTCTCAAAAAATAGACAAGGAATACCTTTAAAAATCTCATATAGATTTTCATTTAATTTTTTACCTTTTCCATAATGCCTATCTTTGATAGATACAAAAGAACTAATTAATAAACCATCGTATGGTAATAATTTTTTTATTTTTTGAAAAATAAATCTACATTCAACATAAGTAAAAAGATTAAAAAGATAATTAGAAAATACTATATCATAATCTTCTTTTATTGTTTTGTCTAATTTTAAGATATCAGTAAATCGAATGTTTATTCTTATTTGATGGTTTAAATTATTGTGATATAATTCAACAGCTCTTTTTGATGAATCTATACCATCAATGATCATGTTTTTTTGTCTTTTTCTAAAAAAAATTATATCTCTTCCATAACCACATCCTAAGTCGATAAGTTTGAGGTTACCTTTAATATAATTCAAGGCCAATTCAGCGGCTTTACTTTGCTGTAGTCCCCATATGAAATTTTTAAGATTATAAATATCATTCCATGAATTTTTTCTTTGTACGATACCTAGAAATTTTCTTTCATTAACCATTAAGCACATCTTAATATTTACCTCTTTTTGTTTTTGTTAATATTCCATTAATGATGGCTGAGTAGTCTCCACTCATAAAATCATCATATTCATATATTGGCTTCCTATGTTGTCTAATAAGTAAGTTTCCATGAAGATCATTTACATTCAGCTGTTTAACAGCAATTTCAGTTGGATCCTTGAATATTTTTGTTAGATCTTCCTTGTGAATATTAAACGTATCCAAAATTTCAGTCATAATGTGAAAATCATAATAATAAACATTTCTTTTTTCCTCTTGAAATTTTCCTACCATAAGTAATTTATTATCCATCAGCAAGAAATCAGTTTGTAAATTATTTCGACTTTCTTTATCTAAATCTAAATCATAAAGTTTTATATAATATAAATAAATTTTTTCTAACAAATGTTCCTTTACGATTTTAAAAAATAAATTACTATCAGGTCTTTCACTTAGAATAAAAGTTCTGCACACACGTATTCTTCTTGAAATAAATTTTGACTTTTGTAATTCTTTGTACTCTAATAATTCAGAATCACAATTATTCTCATCATCTTTATCCCACCATTCTAAAGGTACTGAACTAGTACATTCAACAATTTGATTCGCGTAATCAAAAAAGTTACTACAAGCATTCCAATAGTTATGATGAATGGATATTAATCCTTTTGTTAAGTAATCAACATCATTCTGCCATTGTTCCACCAAATGAGATAAAAATAATCTATGAATATTTGTTTTAATACTAGTGTTTTCTAAAGCACTTAAAAATTTTGATTGCTCAGTATAAATAGTAACTCTATCGTAAAAATCTAGAATTAAAGCAATTATCTGGATTAAAAAGGCAAATGAAATCAAAAGGATAGGAATAACAACACCAGTTAAAATAAATGTTGTAGGAATTGTTTTGTTAATCCATTCATCTGAAGCAAAAATACCAAAAACGAAGGATAATATTCCTCCTGCGTAGAATAAAATTGTAAAAGTTATCAAAATCCTACTTACCTTAGAGGCACGCCGATACTTTAAGTTATTTAACACAACTTTTATTTTAAAAAGAAAATATGCTAAAAATTTTCTAATTAATCTAATCATTATATTATTCTCTTAATTTTCTTTATATGGAATAAATTCGCCATTTTGTACCACCAAAAATCTAGCGTCTTTTATTACATCTCCGTTGGAATCAAATGTTGTTTTACCTGAAACACCTGGGAAATCTTTTATTTTGTACAATTCATTCTTTATATCAATACTATTTATACTTGAATTTTTAATTGCCTCAACTATCAGAAGTAATGCATCATATCCGTGTGCGGACCAAACATCAGGTTCAATCCCAAATTCACTACTAAATTGTTTTACGAATAGACTAATGTTTTCTTTTTGTGAATTGGGATCAAAAACTGGTGATGAAAAAATTACACCATTTACTGCATCACCACCTGAATTTATTGACTCCTTGTCATAAAAATTCACAGTACTTAAAAATTGAGATTTTATTCCTAATTCACGTGCTTGCTTTATAGCAGTACCCATTTCCCTTCCATATCCTACAATAAATACACATTTTGGATTTAGTGATTTAATTTTTAATAATATTGTCCTATAGTCTTTTATTCCCTCTGAATATGAATCATTTGATAAAATTTTTCCACCATTCTTTTTATAGTTTTCCTCGAAAACTCTATTTAATCCAATACCATATTCATTATTTATAGTTAAAATAGAAGCTATTTCATAATTTTTCTTTATAGCAAAATTAGCAACCAATTCACCTTCTAGTACATCAGAAGGATAATTTCTAAAAATAAAATCTCCTGCATCTGTAATCTTTGGAGAACTAGAAGCTGGTGAAATTAGTATTATTTCATTCTTTTCAGCTAGAGGTGCAATTGCTAATGTAACACTTGATGCTACAGCCCCAATAATTACTTGAACTTTGTCAACATTAATTAATTTGTTAGCCGCTGAAACGCCTAATTTAGGTTCTGCTTTACTATCTTCAAAAATTATTTTGATTTTTTTGTTAAATAAACCTCCTTG
>JABMQB010000641.1 GCA_013203525.1 Mariniphaga sp. | reverse complement strand
CTTTAATATTAAAACCCCATGAACCATTCATGGTTTCGCACATTTCAAGAGGGAGGTCAGATATACTTCCTGTTTGGTTAAAACCCATACTGTTTTCACCCGGGAGGTCACGTTCAAACATTTGAAAGTCTTCACCAGAAAAAGGAGCTTTGTGGTGGTTGCTACCGATTAAAGTACCTGGCTGTAGTTTATGTATTAATGAATATGTTTCATCCAGTTGCCAGTCGGCATCCCACTGGTCCCACATTCCATCAAACCAGATTCCACCAATCTCGCCATAATTTGTAAGCAACTCAGTAAGTTGCGTATTCATGTAATCAATGTATTTATCCCAATCGCCGCTTTCAGGTCGCCCGGTAAAATCTTGCCCGGTTCTTCCTCGTGGGTAATAATCGGGGTGGTGCCAATCGAGTTGTGAATGATAAAAGAACAGTTTTACTCCTTGTTTATCGCATTCATCTTTAAGCATTTTTAATATATCCTTTCCATATGGTGTTTTGTCAACAACATTATAATCACTGATTTTTGAATCATACATAGCAAAACCATCGTGGTGTTTACTGGTAATTGTTATGTATTTCATCCCGGCTTTTTTTACCATTGATACCCATTCTGCCGGATCAAAATCAATTGGGTTAAAAAACGAAGGAAGTTTCTCATACTGGTTAATTGGTATTTGCTTTTGGTTCATTATCCATTCCGCGATTCCCATATCGCCTCCACCTGCCATAACAGAGTACACTCCCCAATGGATAAATAAACCAAATTTGGCATCGCTAAACCATTCACGGTTTTTAAGATTTTCATCTGTTGGCTTGTAATCTGGTTGGGCTTTTAAGCCTGGTAGCAGTGCAAGAAGGAAAACAATGGTTATTAAAGCTAATTTTTTCATAGTTAAAATTGAATTTAGTTCTGTTAGTATTTTGATAGAAAAGTACAAAATATTAAACAACGGGAAAATATGTTTCAAAACAAAGAAAAGCACAGGATAGTTAAATTCAGTAAAATCAGAATAAAAGTTCAAGATTTTATTTTGAATTATTCGAAAATAAACTGGTAGGTAATTTTAAAAACGTATTTACCAATTCTTTATCTTAGCAAAATGCAATAGGTTTCCGAAACGTTTAAATTGTTAAAAATGAAAAACTTTTACAGATTATTCATGTTGCTTTTCATTCTGGCAACATCATTTAAGGCATACCCCGGCGATACTATAAATTTCAATGAAAACTGGAAGTTTCATTTGGGTGATACTGAAGGTGCCGATCAGTTAAAATACAATGATAACAGTTGGAGCTTGCTGGATGTCCCGCATGATTGGAGTGTAGAAGGCTCTTTTGACCAAAATGAACCTGCAGGGGGAAATGGCGGGTATTTACCAACTGGGATTGGTTGGTACAGGAAACATTTCAAATTACCTGCCGGATCAAAAAACAAACTGGTATGGATAGAGTTTGACGGAGTTTATATGAATAGCGAAGTTTGGATTAATGGACATTTTCTTGGGAAACGGCCTTATGGCTATATCTCTTTTAAATATGATTTAACACCATACCTGAAATCAGGAGATAATATTATCTCAGTAAAAGTTGATAATTCACTGCAACCAAATTCACGTTGGTATTCCGGGTCGGGTATTTACCGTAATGTCAGGCTAGTAATTCAAAATCCGATTCATATAAGCCATTGGGGTGTTTATGCAACAACTCCTGAAGTTTCGGCAGAATCGGCTATTGTAAATGTTAAAGTTCAAATTGAGAATGAGGATAAAAAAATTCAAAAATTAATATTACAGACTATTTTGGTTGATCCAAGTGGAAGTGAAGTTGAATCATTAGAATCAGAATTTGAAATTGAACCTGGTGAATTAATTACGCTTGAAGAAAATATTGATGTAAAAAGCCCAAACCTCTGGTCGTTGGAAAATCCAAATCTTTACACTTTAAAAACTATTATAAATGACGGAAATAAAAATCTGGATAATTTGTCGACTATAATTGGAATACGAAATATTGAATACGATGCCATGAAGGGTTTCTTTTTAAATGGTGAACGTGTCAAAATGAATGGAGTGAACTTGCATCATGGAGGAGGTTGTGTTGGAGCCGCAGTTCCGATTGGTGTTTGGGAACGCAGATTGCTGGTTTTAAAAGAAATGGGGTGTAATGCAATTCGTACAGCGCATAATCCTGTTGCCCCTGAATTTCTGGATTTATGCGATAGGCTTGGTTTTCTGGTTATGAACGAAGTTTTTGATGAATGGAAATTAGGCAAAAGAGAATTTGCTTACAATAAATATTTCGATGAATGGTGGGAGCGTGACCTGATTGATTTTATTCATCGCGACAGAAACCATCCATCCGTAGTTATGTGGAGTGTTGGGAATGAAATACCGGAGCAGAAAGCTGAGGGTGGGCATTTAGTATTGGCAAAACTAATGGATATTACACATCGCGAAGATCCTACACGGCCGGCAACACTTGGGTGCGATAATATTGTAGCTGATGGTGGGGCAACAACTCTGGAATTTATGGAAGGGCTTGATATTGTTGGTTATAATTATATCGACCGCTGGCATGAGCGCAGAGAATTATTTAATATAATTGATAAGATTGAACATCCTGAATGGAAAATGATAGGAACAGAGAGTGTCTCTATTTATGGGCAAAGAGGAAGTTATTCACTGGGAAATGATCCTGAAAAAGTGAATCCTAATTACAATACCCGTATGATTCGTGCAGAACAGTTATGGAAATATATTTCAACCCGCGATTTTATGATTGGTGATTTTATGTGGACAGGGATTGATTACCTTGGTGAATCACGTTGGCCAGGCAAACAAGCAAGTTCAGGAGCTATCGATATTTGCGGATTTCCAAAAGATGCTTTTTATTTTTATCAAAGCCAATGGACAGAAGAACCTATGATCCACCTTTTTCCACATTGGAACTGGGAAGGAAGGGAAGGACAGGTAATTCCTGTTTTAGCATATTCAAATTGTGATGAAATAGAATTGTTTTTAAATGGAAAATCATATGGAATTAAAAAATTAGAATTTCCACGTCCCGGAAATTCAGGTTCGTGGAGGACTTACGATAAACCACCTGTTAATGCTGCTACAGCCGATTTGCACCTTTCGTGGGATATCCCATACGAATCGGGTACGCTAAAGGCTGTTGGTAAAAAAGATGGTGAAGTTGTTGTAACCAAGGAAATCAAAACTGTAGGCCAGCCGGTAGCTATAAAATTAAGCATTGATGAATTGAACCGGGATTTAAAAAATACTGATGTTGTTCATTTTAAAGTAGAAGCAATTGACAAAGAAGGGCTAACTATTCCAACTGCCGACAACCTGATTAATTTCTCCATAAATGGCCCCGGAAAAATTATTGGCGTTGATAACGGCAATCCAACCGACCACAATTCTTATCAGGATAATAGAAGAAACTTGTTTAATGGATTAGGGCTTGTAATAATTAAACCTACCGGAAAATCGGGTACAATACAATTAAATGCTGAGTCTGAAAATTTAAAAAGTTCTGCTATTGAAATTGTATTATAAATGTCGCCTTGTGCGGTTTAAAAACAAAGGCAACAATGACAATATTTATCTAATTGAAATCAAGGACAGACCCCCTTCTGTCCTTTGGACATCTTCCCCCCTGAGGGGAAGAACGAGATGGGGGTCGAATTTAAATGTTTTATAATTAGAACTTTAACATTCAAGTTCACAATAGGTTATAAACAAAATATTTGAAATAATAAAATTTATAAAAATGAAAAAACTTACAATCCTTTTTATTCTTACGGTATCACTACTAAATATAAATGCCCAAACCAGAGACTGGGCAAATTTTAACGATAACTGGAAATTCACAAAGGGTAATCCTGAAAATGCCCAAACGATTGATTTTGATGATTCAGGATGGGAATCAGTTGCGGTTCCTCACGATTGGGCGATTGCTGGCCCGTTTAATGAAGAGGAGAGAGGATTTACCGGAAAACTACCCTGGAAGGGCGAAGGATGGTATCGCAAAACTTTTACTGTTTCTTCAGCTATAAGCGATAAAATTGTTTATATGATGTTCGACGGTATTATGGCATTCCCAAAAATATATATTAACGGTAAACTTGCCGGGGAATGGGATTACGGTTATAATTCATTCTACTTTGATGTAACAGAGTATGTAAAATTTGGAGAGGAAAACACCATAGCAGTTTATGTCGATACACGCAAACATGGTAGCCGTTGGTATCCGGGAGCAGGAATATACCGAAAGGTACAGGTTTTGATTACAGATAAGGTTCATACTGAAATCTGGGGAACCTATGTAACTACTCCGGTTGTTACCAAATCATATTCCGACATGCGGATCTTGACTAACGTTAATAATTTTACAGAAGAACAAAAATCAATCACAGTTGAATCAATAATTATAAGCCCTGAAGGAATTGAGGTTGTATCTGCTCAATCTGATAAAAGAATAAAAGCCGGAGGTTCAATCGAATTTGACCATTGGATAACTGTAAACAGCCCTAATATATGGGATGTTGATAATCCGGTTTTATACAGTGTGAAAACTATCGTAAAAGATGGCGATAAAATACTTGATGAAAGTTTCACACCTTTTGGATTTCGGACTTTTGAATTTACAGCTGATGATGGATTCTTTTTAAATGGCAAGCATTTTAACATGAAAGGTGTAAACCTTCATCACGACCATGGCCCTTTGGGTGCTGCATTTAATACCCGCGCCATGGAAAGGCAACTGGAAATAATGAAGGAAATGGGTTGTAATGCAATCCGGAATAGCCATAATATATGTGCTCCTGAATTACTTGAACTTTGCGATAAAATGGGTTTTATTGTTTTTGATGAAGCTTTTGATAAATGGGATAACAAAGCGGATATAACTCCTGAAACCGATTTTTATGAATTTGGGGAACGTAATATCAAAAACTTTGTGATGCGCGACCGTAACCATCCTTCAATCGTAATTTGGAGTGTGGGTAATGAAATGGGTGATATTCAGGGAAATTCAAATTATGGACTCCAGAAACTTGCGGCGATGGTCGGTTATGTCCGCAAATACGATATTACCCGCCCCGTTACTATGGCTTGCGACCAGGATGGAAATGCCAAATGGCGCCACTCCGATTATTACGATGTTCATGCCTATAATTATGGGCAACGTTGGGAACCAGCCCGAAAACTTGATCCTTCAAAAGCTGTGATTATTAGCGAATCTGCTTCAACTTTGAGTACACGTGGATTTTATGAACTTCCACTTCCTGAGAAAAAAACGGATTTTACTGAGTCCTTGCAAATGAGTTCATATGACCTGCATGCTCCGTACTGGGCTGAAATTGGCGATGATGATTTTATGTGGGTTGAAAATGACAGTTACATTACCGGCGAATTTGTATGGACAGGATTTGATTATCTGGGCGAACCAACACCACATTTCTCTTCACGTAGCTCTTATTTTGGAATTGTTGATTTATGTGGTATTCCGAAGGATAGATTTTATCTTTATCAAAGCCACTGGCGCCCGGAAAAAGATATGGTTCATATACTTCCTCATTGGAACTGGGATGGTTATGAAGGAAAAAATGTACCCGTTTTTGTTTATACAAATGGCGATGAAGCAGAGTTATTCCTGAATGGAAAATCGTTGGGTAAAAAATCGAAAAATCCAAAATCAGAAGTTTCTACAGAAAGATACCGCCTAATGTGGTTGGATGTAATTTATGAACCGGGTGAATTAAAAGCTGTTGGGTATAAAAACGGGAGAGTTGTAGGCGAGGCGATTGTTCGTACAGCCAGTGACCCAAAAACCATTAAACTTACTCCTGACAGATATGACATAAATGCTACCGGTGATGATTTGAGTTATATACTCGTTGAGGCTTTTGACGATGAAGGTAATATCTGCCCGCTGGCTGACAATTTGGTTAATTTTAAAATAAAAGGGCCAGGAGAAATTGCCGGCGTTGGAAATGGTAATCCACAATCGCATGAACCATTTATTGCCGATTATAGAAAATTATTTAACGGTAAGGCAATGCTAATCCTAAAATCTGTTAAGGGAGAACCCGGTAGCATTGAAGTTAGTGCTTCATCGGATAAAATGAAAGGAACCAAGGTTAGCATAGTAAGTAGATAGTTTTAATTTATTGAAACAAAATTCCCATTGCATTTCAACAGGGAAAGGACAAGAGAAGTAGTGAGAAATGAGAGTGAGCCAAGAGAGTGTTAGCTTGGTTTGCTGCAACGGTGTGATAAAATGGAGGAGAAAACCATAATAAAATGCTATTAATTATGCTGAAGTGCGAGAACTTTTTCCAATCAATTAATACTGTGGGTATGCTATTTGATTAACAGGCATAATCAAATTATACTAATTATTTCAGAATCACTTTTTTCTTGTTCATCAATTTTTATTTCTAAACTTTCAATCCATTTGTCACTTTTTTCTATTATAACGTTAAAGGAATTTTCAATCCTTTCTGTCTCAAGCGATAATTTTTTATCTGAGGGTAACGGAAAAATATTATTTTCTGGGAAAATTATCACACCAGGTCCATTATCTACATTAAAATCCTTATGAATTAATTCCATGTATAATGATCGATTCAATAAATAATATGTAATCATATAAATTTTACATGCTATATCATATTTTACATTTAAATCACCCTTAATATTATAGTTTTTGGCTCTTTTGTTTAATTTCTTAAGAATGGGAAGAACAAGATAATTCAAAAAAGAAATATAATCCTGTTCCAAAAGTAATGTGAGAAAATGACTATTTTCATAGGGATATATCCAATTATTTTCAATTGATTTGATTATTTTATTGATTATTATTTTTTTATTAGATTCACTTAGACTACATATATAATTAGCCGCAAAATATTCCTGTATTGACCTATGAGGGAATGTATAATCGGTACCTTCTTTATTTAATATTCCTATTGCAATTTGTAAATCTTCAATAACTTTTTGAATATTAAAATTCAAAT
>JABMQB010000061.1 GCA_013203525.1 Mariniphaga sp. | reverse complement strand
ATTCTTGGCCAATTATTTAAATCTGTCACAGGTGCTTTCCAATTTCTTGGCAATCCTGTTGTTTCTGTGTCAAAAAATAAATACATAATTTTTATTGTTTAAAAATAATCCTGCTAAACTGCTATTTGTTTTTGGGGAGAAAAAACAAATTCTATCGTGTTTCAAACAATAAATATAGCAAAAATTTAGCTGTTAATTAACTTCCGTTACACTCAATGTGTGATCATCCGGCACCCCATCTTTATTTACTTTATATTTTACAATGACAAGAGGACAATTTTCAATTTTTATCATCATAACCACCCAGCCTGTTTTTGGATTGAATAACATGGTCGTTTTACCTTTGATATCTGGAGGACTACAACGTGGTGAATGAGTCTTACCTTCCCACGATTGTGCGCGCACGCCTTCTTCTTCTATAATCTTTTTAATTCCACCATTGGCAAGTTCGTTTAATATTCCTCCGGTAAAACTATCTCCTGTCAGTTTAGGGAATATTTCTCCACCAATGGCATTGAATAAATTACCCACTAATTCGTTGGAAAGATTCGCTCCTCCATACACGCTGCTTGCCAACGCTTTCACGGCACCGATCCCAATTTTTTCGGCCAATCCAATTCCCGGGATGGCCTCTAATGGTGCAAAAGCTACCCCTACCGCGATACTCCCGATCAGGTCGGTAACACTGGTATTTTTATTATTAGCAAAGATTAAAGCTTTAGTTTTACAATCACAACTCCTGTACTCTGGATCATTTCTTAACAATTGATATAACAATCTACTCGCTTGTAATTTTAGTTGTCGGTCGCTAGGATCGATCTCCTCTTCCAAATAGGGTTCCGGATGGGGGCGGTTTCGTTCTCGTTCACGGGCTTCGCGTTCAAGACGAGCTGATTCCAATTCTTGTTCTCTCTGTAGACGAAGTCGTTCGGCTTCCTCGTTTTGGCGTCTTTCCTCGGCTTCAGCTTCACGTTTTCTTCTTTCAGCATCGCGGATCTGGTCGTCCAAATCCTCTACATTATCACTGTGTCGTCTGGCATTTTCTCTGAAACTGTCTTCGTTCTGCTTTTTCAGATCGATAAGGCTTTTGTAATCATTCCAAAATCGTTGCCATGCGATTGAATCGTGAGGACAATCATTCATTAAATTACGAAGACGATTTCGTAAAGCATTGTTTGAAGGATTATTTGCGCTCCATTGTTGTAGCGGTTGTAATAAGCTTTTTATTTGACGACAGAGTTCATCAATGCTGAGTTGAGCCGCTGCATATTGGTCGGCATTGTATTTTGCCCTTTTAGTTTGTTGATAAGCCTCGTTCAGACGGTTGCATTCTTCCTCGCCTGCTTGTATTTCGGGGGTAAGCTGATTCAGTCGTTGCAGTGCCCTGCGGTAAGCTCGACTGGCTTCACGTAAGGGGCGTTGGATTTGGATATAATCATCAAATGGAACACGTGTGCTACTTTCGTCTCCAATATATCCATACCAGTAGCGACCGTTATCATGATAGCCATTTCCTCCATTGTACCCATGCTGCTTATAAAGTCTATCCATATCAGCTAAAAGCTTGTCTTGTAGTTTTTTCAAATCATCCCGTTGTTTTTCCAGATCTGCTTTTTCTTTTTTCAGTTGGCTCAACCTATCCTGACAAGCTTTTAATCGGGCTTTGGCGTCATCCACGGCTTGTTGCAAAGCTGCCGAATCAATCTGGGCAGGTAATCGTCCCCGTATATTTTTTAAAGAATCAATCAAAACTTTCAATGAATCTTTATAGGTTGCGGGAAGCCGATCAAGTACTTCATCAATGCGTTCCAGTTCATAAGCAGATCGTCCGTTTCTTCTCGCTTCATCAGCTTCTTGTCCTCGCCTGCGACGCAGTCCATCTATAGTTCTTCCTTCGTTTTGGGCTCGATTCCGGGCAGCAGCAGCCTGTCCACGGGCTCGGTTCACATCGGCTTGTGATACGTTGTAAACCACTCCGCTAACTTCGGTATCCTGATAATCGTAAATAATACCTAGTTGAGTAGTAGTTTCAATTTGTGTGATTTGGTTTTGTTTGTTTACAGCTTCGGCTTTAATTCTATACATTCCTCCAGCATAATCTGCTGTTCTCAATAAAATGGCAGTACCTTCAGAAATAACACTGTCACTTTCCATTTTTTTCCAGCTTGTATCCAGTACATGTTTATACCAATAAATCACTGAAACTATTTCATTGGTTTCGAGAACAGGAAAAACATTTATTATAAGAAATGGAACTGATCCATCAAGTAAATTATCATCAAGTCCTTTCAGAGAAATACTGAAAGGAACTGTTCCATCAAGTAAATTATCTTCTAATCCTCTCAGCGAAATATTGAAAGAACTATCAACATCGTCCGGAGGTAATTCCGGTAAATTGGGTGTTCCGCTTCCGTCAAAAATTTCTCCGCCTAATTCGAGGCAGGCTTTGGGTGAAATTAAGTAGCTCATGCCTTGTATGCGGCAATCGCATAAAAGCGGATCTTGTTCAGACAAGCTTTCCTGAGGAGGTGGTTGAATGGTTACCCCCACAGCAAAATCCCCATTAATTAAAGCTGTAACTGCTACATTGTGGCTGTATATACCGTTATCGGCATCGGTTAGCGGGTTAATAATATGTTGTTGATGATTGCCCCCCGATATGCTAATGTTTGAACTAAGGTTTTCGATTTCCAGCGGGACGTTTTCTTCCAATCCTTCTAAACCAACTACCTTGATAAAAATAGTGGCTTGTTCGCCTTTTTTTAAATCCAGTTTATCGGCTCCCAGTTCAAGCTCAAGGATGTTGATAGTTGATTCCTGGCGAAAATTGTTTTCAGAAATTTCCAGTTCGACAGGACCTGTTAAATTTGGGGGAGGATCAAAGAAAATACCTCTGGGCGATTCGGCTAAAATAGGAATGCTTTGATTATTAATTTTTAATAAACTGTTTGCAAAATCTCCATCAAAAGATCCTCGAACCATGTTTGGTTCACCAGCTACAATATAGGAAGGAATATAAAAATCTACTTCACTTAATCTGTTAGCTAAGGTTATGGGGCGCACTTTTTCGTTGGCGGGGATATTTGTTTTGCCTTGTGTTTTCCCTTTTGGGTTTGTTAATTCAAGGGGCAAAATTTCAGTCTCCATAGCTTTAGGCAACGTCCATTTTTCTTTTCCTTTTTTAACTGGTGTTTTCTTTCCTGCAAATCCAAAAGTGAATCCGTTCAGGATATTACTATTTTTTTTAATTTGCTTCTCATTTTTTCCTTCAGGTTCCGAAATAACAGTCCCCGAAATAACATCGCCCGCATACAGATTGGAAGGTAAATAAATTTTTATTTCACCTTTTTCTGATTTGAATTTTGTAGTTCTCAATCCGTTTTTTGAATCAGAGGTAACATTTGAATTCTTTTGTGCATTTAATAAACCGGTACAAGAAAAGATCAGTAATATTAAAAGCATACTCTTAACATTAAATTGATTTAGACTTTTCATAGTTGTGGATTTTTGGTATTTATTACATTTTTGAATAAATTTTAAAGATTAATATCTGTAATCAGTCATACTAATTTACCACTAATTTCTTATTTTTTATGAGCCTAACGGGAGTTCACGCATCAACCCCTGTTTTTGTGTTTGTATCGTACATATTTAACAATTCAAAGTCGTTTAAGGCCATTAAAACTACTAAATTTTCCGGTGTGGTTTTTATCAATGTCATATTTTAAAAGCATAAATTGGCCCTAATGAGTCCATATTTGGCAAAAAAGTAAAGAACAAGGCTCTTTAGCCTGGATTTCAACTTGTTTACATCAAAAATTGACATAAGCCTGCGAAGGTTGTAACACATCATCATTAAATTCACATCGCTTAATACGTTTTCCTTTCCTTTCATCAGGGTGAAGATAAAACCCCATTGCCGTTTAAGGGTACCAAACTGGTGTTCTGTTATTTGCTGCCGCAGTTTGTAGTATCCGGGGTTTTGTGTTACCCGCTTTTCGTTCTCTTCGAGTGCTTCCTGGTAGATGCTTCGTTCAATAAACCTGCCTTTTTTATTGGTGGTGCATTTACTCCTTTGTTTACAGCCTTGGCATGCCTTGGTGTTGTAACGCTTTACACGGTGTTTGCGTTTTTTGCAGATGTTTCCGTTGGTTGTAAGTATTGCTCCTGCCGGGCAGGTGTAAGTATCGTTTTCTTTGTCATATTTAAAGATTTGCATATCATACAGCCCATTGTTTTGAGAGGAATGTGCTTTGGGCGAACTGTATGTTGTTATGTTGTTTTTGGTACAAGTATCAATATGTACCCCGGTTGTGTAACCTTTGTCTGTGAGGGTATCCATTTTTTTAACTTCCAACAGGGCTTTTGCATCCAGTGCCATTTCTGCCAATGCATGTGTGTCGTTTACCCTGCCTGTATCATTATTTACAAAAAGCTTGTGTTTCGAATCGCAACCGGACTGGATATTGTAACCTACATTTACAACATTCCTGTGTAATACAACACTCTTTGCATCAGGGCCGGTTTTGCTTATTTGCGTTTCCCCACTGTCCAGAAGTTCCTT
>JABMQB010000640.1 GCA_013203525.1 Mariniphaga sp. | reverse complement strand
CTTTAATTTTGAAGCCGTAAAATTTCCCGGTGAATTAAGAAGGTCGGTAAGGCAACGTTGCTCTCCAATCTGTTTAAATGCTTTGTCGCCAATATTGGTAGCGCGGCTGTCGCACCAAATAATGGAAGGCCGTAAAACTTGCTGGTTTTTATCAACTACTACCAAACCATGCATCTGATATGAAATGCCAATAGCTTCAATGGTTTCAGCTGCAAAACCTGATTGATTTAAAACATCATTAAGAGCAAGTTTTAGATTTTCCCACCATTGTTCGGGTTCCTGTTCTGCCCATCCGGCTTGTAAAGCTTTTATTTTCATTTCCTGCTTTGGGTAAAAAGCAGAAGCTATACAAACGCCATCTTCTCCATTTATCAATGATGCTTTTACTGAAGAACTCCCAATATCAATTCCTATTAAATGCATGAATGTTAATATTTTACGATTAAGGTTTTTAAAAATTGTTCTGTTCTGTTATGTTCTCAAATTTAAAGTTTCAAAAATATCTTTCAAAATAGATAAAAATGTTTTAAAACATATATTAAAGAGAGGATCTAAGCTTTAATACTGTAGGTACAACAAATTGAATTTTTTCACCTGAATTTACAAATTCAGCGGCTTTTTGCCCCATTTCGATAAAATCAGTTGAAATTACCGTAATACCATTTTCAACATATTTTTTCATGGGCGTTTCATTATATGAAATTACGCCAACATCTTTCCCCAAAATAAAGTTATTTAAATGGCACTGATCCAGGAATTTTGCAAGTGTCCGGTCACTAACCAGAAAAAACAAATCTCCCTTCCTTAATTGAAATTCCTGTTTGTCAAATATTAATTTAAAATTGATTTTATTTGCATCACAAAATTTTTCAAAATACTCAATTGATTCTTTAGGATGATAGGTAAACGTGGGATAATAATATATGAATCTTTTATAATTTTTAATTTTTTCAATATGATTAGAAAAACAATTATGAATAGTTTTTCCAAAATCCTGTGCAACAAATGAATGTGCAGTCATTGAATTAATTTTCCAGTCGATAATCAGTAATTGATCTTTGGGTATTTTTGCAATAATTTCCTGAACTCCTGCGCGGTCGAAATTCATGATAACATATTTGCTGTATTTCCCGATTGCATCATTTATAATTGACTCAAAAACTTTGATATTATAATGGTGGAAATTCAGGTCCACATATGTATTTTTTGACAAATGGTCGCGGAATGAGCCATAAAGTACTTCTTTATACGCTTTAAAAGTATCGAGAAAAAGAAAAACTTTAGAGATTTTTTTTGCCACAAAATAACCTCTGTTTGGTACCGATTCAACAATGCCCCGTTGCTTTAATTCGGCATACGCTTTAAAAACTGTATCTCTAGAAAGCTGGCAATCTTTCATTAGTTGGTTTACTGAAGGCAACATTTCACCAACCTTTAATTGGTTTCGACTGATTGAATCAACTATGGCATCAACAAGTTGCTGAAATTTTAAAATATTTGAATTGTTATCGACTGAAAAATAAAATTGTGCCATTATAAAATTCGAATTATTAAAACCTTTCAATCCTGTAAAACTACGTTTTTATTTTAAAATGTTAAATACTGTTATTTTTTTAATCAGTTAGCAATACCAAATGAAGGTATACGTTTAAATAAAAAGGATATGGAGGAACTCATTATCGAAGTGGTTAAGTTTGGTCAGCATTAATATTCCTACGATTTCTCCATCATCCTTTTTTTAATTATTTTTAAACTCATAGTACAAACACTCAATTAACTATTCGCAATAAAAATTTATTGGTAATTTTAAACAAAAAATCAAAAATGATACGAGATTTGGTTATCAAAAACAGAAGCTATCGCCGTTTCGATCAATCGGTAAAAATAGATAGCGATATTATAAAAAGCTGGATTGAACTTGCCCGTTTTTCAGCATCGGGAAAAAATATGCAATCGCTTAAATATATTGTTTGTACCTCCGAGGATGTGGTTAACGATATTTTTCCTACCCTTGGATGGGCTGGTTATTTAACCGATTGGAATGGACCGGAAGAAGGGGAACGGCCTGTTGCATATATTGCTATGATCCACGATAAAAATATTGATCAGAATTATTTCTGCGATGACGGTATTGCTTCTCAAAGTATTTTGTTGGGAGCTGTTGAAGACGGATACGGTGGTTGTATTTTCGGAACTTACAACAGAAGTAAGGTGGCTAAAATAATTGGCTTGCCAGAAAACATGAGCATATTATGGCTAATTGCTCTTGGAAAACCTGTTGAGGAGGTTGTACTTGAGGATGTTAAAAACAAAGATATTAAATATTGGCGTGACGAAAAACAGGTTCATCACGTACCAAAACGTTCGTTAGAAGAAATAGTATTAAAGGATTTGTAATCTGATTTATTCCTTTTTGTAAATTCCCTTAAAAGTAGTTTAAAGACGTTTATCCACACTATCGAAAAGCTCCCAAAGTTGTGTAACCGATCCATCTTTATTTGGAGTCCAGGATATTTGATTATAATACAATTTTCCCTGCTGGTTTTTTAAGATCTTGCCTTTTAGTATCATCTTATTTCCGGTAAATTTGCCTTTTATTTCCAACACACCGCCTTGATTATCAATCCAAACCTGATTCCATGTACTGTCTGAAGAATTAAAATAATTGTAACGGATCAGTGCTGCAAATACAAAAATGTTTTCTGTTATTAACAAGTTCCAAACAGTGCCTTTTTTTTTAACTTTTCAGAATCGGAAAAACCAACCATTATCAACAAAAAACTGGT
>JABMQB010000639.1 GCA_013203525.1 Mariniphaga sp. | reverse complement strand
CTTTGACCCATCAATAATCCCCAAATCAGGTGAGACAATATTAACCATAGCTGCTGGATGAGTTGCGCCACCTCCATTGGAAGTTATCTTTAGGTAACCGGTATAACTACCAGCAGATAACGATGATGTTGTTGCTGTAATAGTAAAAGTTTTAGTTTGGTTTTCAGTGAGGCTGAAAGAAGTCGAACTTAGTGCCAACCAACTATCTTGGCTGACGATAGTTCCGATAAGAATCCCTTGCCCGGTGTTTTTAATTGTAATTGGGAAACTTCTAACTGATGGATTTGTTCCTAATCCAACATCCCCAAAATCCTTTGACCCATCAATAATCCCCAAAACTGGTGGACTATTATAATTCACCCATAATTCGAAAAAGCTAATATAACCTACGTTTCCTGTAACGCAGTCTTTCGCAACTAGATACCAGGTTTGATTTGGTGAAGCACCATTCCATTGGGTTATATTTGTTTTAGATATTTTTAGCAGACCTGTTGATTGAAGTGAGCCTTGGTTGTATAATATCACATCATGCCATGAATTTGAATAATAGGATGTAATCCAAATTTTTAAATCACTGTGTTTTGGGTGATTAATTTCAAAATATAAATTTACTCCATTTATAACAGCATCGTATGGAGCTCCAGATAATTTTAAATCAGATTGTGCATTAGAGCAGTTGTCAGAAATATTAGAATCATAAGGATTATAATCATGTAGTTGTTGTGATTGGACATTTAAACTAATAACGACTAGAATAATTAGGATTGAAAGATTTTTCATAACAGTTAGTTTATTGGTTTAACTTCTTTTCAATATGTTTGGTAACTTGTTTATAGGTCTGACAAAATCATCCATATACAATGAACGGTTGTTGTATAGGCCTGATTGCCGTCAGACATTATTGTGCTGAATTTATTTAATTTATTCTTATAAATCATCAAATGGCGATTTTATTTTTTGCAACCCCGGAATACTGACGTGTGTATAAATCTCAGTTGTTTTACTGCTTTTATGCCCAAGTATCTCTTGTATGTAACGCAAATCTGTCCCATTTTCCAATAAATGAGTAGCATAACTATGCCGTAACCAATGTAAAGTTACAGGTTTTATATTGTTTGCTTTAGCAAGTGCTTGTTTTAATACACTTTGTAAACTCTTCTCGCTATACCTTGTACCTGATTCCTGTCCTTCAAATAACCAGATTTTCGGTTTAAACAATTTGTAATAAGTACGCAACATTTCAATCACTTTTTCAGATATGGGTACAACCCGGTCTTTTTTCCCTTTAGCTTGCCGGATAATGAGTAACCCCCGTTTACTGTCAACATCGGTTGGTTTCAGGTTTAACAACTCGCTCCGCCTTAAGCCACAGGCGTAAATCAGGCTTAACATTGTCCGGTGTTTAAAGTTGGCATGTGCCTGTAAAATTGCAGCGACTTCTTCTTTACTTAAAACGTTTGGCAGCGGGTGCGAACGCCGGGGCCGTTCAAGTTGTTCAATATCCAATTTGCAATTTTGCATCCGGCTATAGAATAATTTCAGGGCATTTACTACCTGGTTCTGAAGTGTTGCAGAATATCCGTTGGCAAGTATATATTGGTTGTTAAATTTAACGAGTTCAATGTTGGTAATATTGGCAATGTTTTTTTCTGCAAAAAACCTGAAAAATGTCCTCAGGCAATCGGTATAAACCTTGATAGTGTTTTTACTGTATCTTTTACTAACCATCCATTTTTCAAATTCTTGGATTTGTACTTTAGTGCCCGGATTTAAAACAGGTAGTGATTTTTTAACAGGCTGTTTTATTCCTACAGATAATTTTGCAATTTTTCTTTTAGTAAATGCAGCTTCATTAATTGGGTAATCCTTTCCAATTAAATTCTTAAATTGTTCGAGGTCAAACTCTTTTTCAATGATGTACCAACACCGCATCAAGTGGCTCCATCTGGCATTGGTCGATTCTTTTAATTTATTGATAACAGGCTGATGGTATGCAAATTCGATTTTTACAACCGGCGTTTGATTGTGTATCCCTGATGAAAGTACTATTTGGGGCATGTGTGCCAAGGTTGTTTTATTTGATTCCCCCGAAATTAGTAAATGTTTTGTTAAAGAGCAAAGCTTTATGCATTTACATTACTAACACTCTTAACTCGTAGCTCGCAACTATACTTTAAATTTTTAACTGTTCCTCAACATCGGCTTCCTGCAATTTCCTTACACCGGTTGTACCGCCACCTTTTAAAGTTAGTTCAACCGGAGAATTGCCATGCCACGATCCACAGGTAAAATCAGGTACATCAACCGAGTTTGACCGGTTTGCAACCGAAGCTTCGCTAAGTGGTGCAATCGAACTCCACAAAGCAGCATCATATACATCCTGGTCTAAGGGAAGCCCGTTACGCAGGCAATCTATCAGGCGCCAGTCCATAATAAAATCCATACCGCCATGTCCACCAACCTGCTTCGCCATATCACCTACTTTTTGAATTATTTCGGGTGTAAATTCTTCGTTCAGTTTAGTAATTTCTTCATCGCTAAGCCATGAGTGCCCTTTTGCAATTCGTGCCGGCGAAGGCCATTTGCGGGCAATGCCTTCGGTACCACTAATAAGGTGGATTCGGGAATAGGGGCGTGGGCTTGTAACATCGTGCTGAATCATTATGGTTCTTCCCTTATGAGTTTTCACCGTGGTGGTATTCATATTACCACGATACTCTTTGTTTGCAAATTCGGTAAAAAATACATCTTCGGAAGCAAGTTTGTTTGCTTCTTTTGCCATCATAAAATCATTGGTCGACATTGAACTCAGGTAATCCATTTGGTCACCCCGGTTAATATTCATAACCTGGCATACCGGGCCTAAACCGTGGGTAGGGTAGAGATTTCCGTTACGGGTAGCATTTTCCTTTAAACGCCACATATCGGCATACCCTTCTTTATCAAAATTAAGGAACCTGAGGTCGTGGATATAGGAACCTTCGCCATGTACAATTTCTCCAAAATATCCTTGCCTTGCCATATTTAATGTGAGGAGTTCAAAAAAGTCGTAACAACAATTTTCAAGCATCATACAATGCTTTTTTGTCCGTTCCGAAGTTTCAACCAGTTGCCAGCATTCATCAAGTGTGGTGGCAGCAGGTACTTCCGATGCGGCATGTTTACCGTTTTCCATTGCATAAACAGCCATGGGTGTATGCCACTTCCAGGGGGTAGTAATATATATCAGGTCAAGGTCATCACGTTCAACCAACTCTTTCCATGCATCTTTCGAACCGGAATATGCAGATGCTTCGGGTAATCCTCTTTCCTTCAAAAATTCCTGGCACTTTTCTACCCTGTCAGGAAAAACATCACACAATGCTTTAATTTCTACTCCTTCGATATGCGACATTCGGGTTACTGCTCCCGGGCCACGCATACCCAACCCTATAAATCCAATTCGTACTTTATCCAGTTTTGGTGCAGCATATCCGCTCATGTTAAACAACTGATTATGTTTTTTATCCGATACTCCGGTATTTTTTTCTCCATTTGTTGTGCACGAAACAAGGCCAGAGGAAATAACTCCTGCCCCCAAAATTGTATTTTTTAGAAAATCGCGGCGATTTGAACTCATAATTTTTCAGGTTTAATTAGGTAAAATATTCTGAATACGAATATAAAGAATTATAATCCGGAATTTGAATGATATAATTCAGAATAATAAAAAAAGGGCTGCAAATATGCAACCCTAATATTATAAGAGAATTCCGTAAGTTTATAAATCAGTCTTAACCTTTGCTATTTCTGTTTTTGAATATTTTCCACCTTCGAGCTTTGCCCTAACCTCTTTAAATGCTTCCAGAGTTAATTTAACATCGTCAAGCGAATGCATCGCTGTTGGGATAAGGCGTAAAATTAATTCCCCCTTAGGAATAACAGGGTATACAACTGGTGAACAGAATATTCCATAATTTTCGCGTAGGTCGACCACCAGGTTCGTAGCTTCCGCAACACCGCCCTTCAGGTATACCGGTGTTACGCATGAGTTTGTCCTGCCAAGGTCAAATCCTTCTTCTTTCAGCCCTGATTGAAGAACATTCACTATTTTCCAGAGATTATTTTTTAACTCGGGCATTGTCCGCAACATTTCAAGCCTTTTTAATGAACCAATTACAATTGGCATTGGCAACGACTTTGCATATATCTGCGAGCGCATATTATATTTTAAAAAATAACATATTTCGGTACTGCAAGCTATAAAAGCTCCAATTCCGGCCATTGCTTTGGCAAATGTTGCAAAATGAAGGTCGACCTGATCCTGGACACCAAAATATTCGGGTGCTCCGGCACCAGATTCACCTATCGTTCCAAATCCATGCGCATCGTCAACCAACAGCCTGAATTCAAATTCATCTTTTAATTTAACAATTTCATCCAGTTTCCCTATATCTCCCGACATTCCAAAAACCCCTTCGGTAATAACTAATATACCTCCGCCTTGTTTTTCTGCCAATACAGTTGCGCGTTCGAGTTGCTTGCGGCAACTATCCATATCGTTATGCTGAAAAACAAAACGTTTGCCCATATGAAGCCTTACACCATCGAGGATGCAGGCGTGAGATTCAGAATCGTAAACAATAACATCGTTACGCCAACAAACAGCATCAATAATCGAAACCATACCCTGGTAACCATAATTTAACAGGAAAGCATCTTCCTTCCCAACAAAATCGGCCAGTTGCCTTTCTAATTCTTCGTGATATTTGGTTTGCCCCGACATCATCCTTGCTCCCATCGGGTATCCTAAACCCCAGTCTTTTGCTGCATCGGCATCGGCTTTACGAACCTCTGGATGGTTAGCCAATCCTAAATAATTGTTTAAACTCCAGGTTAGTACTTCCTTGCCCCTGAAATTCATATGGGAACTTATTTCACCTTCAAGTTTAGGGAAACTGAAATAACCATGGGCAAATTTCATATACTGACCTAATTCTCCCTGGTCAGCACTTAATTTATCAAAAATATCCACGTTTTTAGTTTTTTTAAGTTATTACGAATGCAAATGTAATGTTTTTTAAATTCACTACAAATGTGTTAAATATTACTAAAGTATTTATCGTTTCGAATAAAAGATCGGTAATTTCGTTATTCGTTTAGTAAAAAAAATTATTTTTGCGCCATGTTTATGAAAATGAGAAATTTTGGGGTCGGATTAATACTTGCTGTTTTACTTTTTAGTAGTTGTGGCGATTACAATAAAATATTAAAAAGTACCGATTACGAATTTAAGTATAAAAAGGCTATTGAATATTACGATGATGGTGAATTTGTTAGGTCGGGAGCATTGTTTCAGGAATTACTTTCGATTTACAGGGGAACAAGCCGCGCCGACAAAATATATTATTATTATGCTAAAAGTATGATCGGACAACGGGATTACCTGATGGCTGGCCATTACTTCTCAACATTGATAAAAGAATTCCCAACCAGTGAATATGTTGAAGAATCGCAGTTTATGATTGGGTATTGTCATTACCTGATGTCACCAAAACCAAGGCTCGATCAGGAAGTAACTCAAAAAGCAATAGATGCTTTTCAATTATACATTAACCTTTTCCCGTTTAATGAGCGCGTAGAGGAAGCCAACCGCTTAATTGATGAAATGCGCGATAAGTTAGTGGAAAAATCTTTCTTTTCGGCTAAACTTTATTACGATTTCGGAAGTTATAAAGCTGCAGTAATAGCACTTGGGAATAGTTTAAAGGAAAATCCTGATACAAAATTCAGGGAAGAGCTTATGTATATGTTGCTAAAATCGAAGTACTTACTGGCAGTTAATAGTGTTGAAGAGAAAAAAGAACAACGTTTATCATCTGCTTTGGATGAATATTTTACTTTTGTAGATGAATTTCCTGAAAGTGAATATATTAAAGAAGCTGAGAGATTCTATAAAACATTAGCAGAAGAATTGAATTATAACAATGAAACAACAAATCTGAATTAGTATATGGATTACAAGAAAACAAAAGCATCAACTACTACCATTCCACGTGACCTGGAAATTTTAACAGGCGAAACAGGGAATGTATATGAAACAGTAATGATACTGGCCAAAAGGGCAAACCAGATTTCTTCAGAATTAAAAGAAGAATTAAATCAGAAATTACAGGAATTTGCATCATATTCTGATAACCTGGAAGAAATTTTTGAAAACAGGGAACAAATAGAAATATCAAAATTCTATGAACGCCTTGCTAAACCTACTTTAATTGCTTTTGAAGAATTAAAGGATGGTCAAATATATCATAGAAACCCATTGAGGGAAAGCCGTAAGAAATAAAAATACAAGCCTTTATGAGGCTGAAAGGAAAAAATATTGTTTTAGGAATTACCGGAAGTATAGCTGCCTACAAGGCGGCTATACTTTTAAGGCTTCTTGTTAAAGAGGGAGCCGAAGTACAGGTAGTAATAACTGCAGCAGGAAAAGAATTTATTACTCCTGTTACACTTTCAGCGCTTTCGGGAAAACCGGTAATAAGTGAATTTTTTGGTGCAAACGATGGAACATGGAAT
>JABMQB010000638.1 GCA_013203525.1 Mariniphaga sp. | reverse complement strand
TTACGATCAGGGGTATTGCTTATTAAACACAAAGACACCAAGTGCACCGAGAGCATAAGAAAAGATAAAACTGGTAATAAATCAGTAACTTTGAGATAGTCTCCTACTACATCCTCCTGATTACGATAGGCGGGTACAACTTTTACAAAGTTTGTATACTCTTATACAAATATTCCCTTATTGTGGTGGGTTTTCTCGCTCCGGCAACGGTTAGGCTATGAGTAGTTTGAGATTCTGAAGTGCTATACTTTCAAATATTTACTAATTTTCTTTATTTACATTATCTTTCAATTTTGTCCTGAAATCTCCACTATACAAAGCCATTATTGGCTGCTATTATATATTATCTTATATATTTGCAAATATGCCGGTATATTGTTATCTTTGCAAATAAATTATACAAGGTAAATGTATGAAAAGCAAATGGAATAAAAAAGCAAAACAAATATTAAAAACAGAATTAATCAAAAGAGATATTTCTCATGAGCAACTTGTTGATTATTTGGATAATATAGGTGTAAAAGAGACTAAGGCAGGTATTGATAGTAAGTTAAGTCGGGGAACATTTAGTGCGGCTTTTTTATTGCAATGCTTAGATGCAATTGGTTGTTCGTATATTTCAAACGAGGATTTACAAAATGTTGTCAAAGAACCAGAGGTTGAATATAAAACAACGAAAAAAATATTTTATAAAAATAAAAAATCGAATATCAGGTTACTTGATATTTCTGATGAGTATTACTCATTAAATGGTTTATATAATTCTGTTGTTAGTTTGTTTACAGGCGCAGGTGGCTTAGATATTGGTTTAGAACAAGCTGGTTTTAAAACTGTTGTTTGTGTTGAAAATGATATCAATTGCCGTGAAACAATAAGATTTAACAGACCTGATTGGCTACTATTTGAGGAAGGGCAGAAATTTTCACAAGGAAAATTTGAGCCTCGAGAGCCAGGTGACATTAGGAAAATTGATGTAAATGAACTATTAAAATTTGCTAATTTAAAATCTGGTAAAGTTGGTTTAGTTGTTGGTGGAGCACCTTGTCAGCCTTTTAGTAATATAGGCAAACGCAAAGGACAAGAAGATAAAAATAATGGAGATTTATTTCACGAATTTGTTCGAATGGTCAAGGGTATAAAACCTAGAGCATTTATATTTGAAAATGTTGCCGGGATTACACAAAGCAAGCATAATGATGTTATAAAATATATGATTGAAAGCTTTGCTGGTTCGGGTTACGGTATTTCTTATACAATTTTGAATTCAGCAAATTATGGCGTACCACAACGTAGGGAACGTTTTTTCTTGATTGGTTTTATAAATTTTGTAAATCCGGCATTCCCACTGCCAACACATATAAAAGATAAAAAAGCCTGGGAAGTTTTCACAAAAGATTTTGACAGAAAACCAATTAAGAAACCGTTTAATTGGACAACTGTAAAGGATGCTTTTGAAAACTTACCTTCTGATTATAAAAAACGAGATGATTATGCTGTGATGAATATTTCGCCAAAAGTTGTTGAACGAATGACTTATATAAGTCAAGGTCAAAACTTTAAAGTTTTGCCTATGGAGATTCGTCCTAACTGTTGGAAAAATGGAAAACATCAAGGGCAGGATACTTTTGGACGGTTAATTGATAAATTGCCTTCCGTTACAATCCGCACTGCAGCATACAACCCGGCAAAAGGAATGTATATTCACCCGTTTGAAAATCGCGGATTGGATATAATTGAAATGGCGGCATTACAAAATTTTCCGATTGAATGGCAATTCAAGTGCCACAATAGAGAAAGAATTACATTAGTAAGCGGTGGAAAACAAATTGGTAATGCTGTTCCACCTGGATTAGCAAAAGCATTAGGGGTGGCAATCCGAAAGCAACTGCATTTTATTGAAAAAGGACAGATTTAAATACTTTATTAGCTTGGTTGATCGAGTTAATTTCATAGACATCGTCAACCGCTGCTTGGGGTAAACTCGAAACAGTTGTAATTGAATGAGTTGCAACCGTTTTTAATGCTTGTCTATCTGCAGGGTTAATTTTTGTTGAAATAGCAAAAAATTTCAATCCAGGAGGATTTATTATCCATTCCCTTGTTTGTAGATGAGTATAAATTGCTTTCATTAAGCTACCTTCGTGCGGTATTTGTAACCGTCTGTCCGGCCTTAAAGATGTTTTTACAGACAAATAACCAATTATATCTTCAAAGTCGCACTTGTCAGCAAAAATGCTATAAAATTTATTTAGGCGATAAATAGTATTTACTGTTATTCTATTAATAGGTTTAGTTTTACTGGATAATTTGTTAAATATTTCTCTGCTCAATATTACAAAATCAGGATTTGATGTAATCAACTTTACATCAGATGCTTGTTCTACTTTGTTTCGCAAATCAATTATCAGGTTTTGTAATTTAGGAATATAAAGTTTTGCTACGTCAAATTGACTGATGTTTGGCATTAGTAAGGGAACATGAGCGTTTTTATTCTTGCAACAAAAATTCCATGCAGAAATTGCTAATAACCATTCATACCAATCACCATGAACATTGCTTAAAGCTCCTTTTGAAATTGTATTTTCTTTCTTTAATATGGTACTATCAAATTCAACTAAAACGTCAGTTAATAATTTACCTTTTGGTGGTAACTGATTATGTAGCAATGTACAGAAAGCCCGATCTTTAATTATTTGGCTTTTACCTGATGGTAGTTCTCTTATAAAACTCATTTGATTTTACTCTTTCTATCTGTGTTATAATTTTTTCAAGGCAAACATTTAAATATTTTTGGATTTCCTTACCCCAAAATCTCATTACTATCCAACCCTGTTCTTGTAATGTTTTGTTTACCAATTTATCACGTTCAATATTACTCTCAATTTTATTATACCAAAATTCTTTATTACTTTTTATTTCGTAAATTTTTATTTCCCAGTCCTTTCCATGCCAAAATTCACTATCACAAAAGATTACAATCTTATATTTTTTAAAAGCGATGTCCGGTTTTCCAAAAATTGATTTATCGTTTTTCCGGTATCTGTATCCTCTTTGCCAAAGAGCTTTCATTAACAAAGTTTCTATTTTTGAACCTTTGTTTTTTACAGCTTTCATGTTTTTACTTCTTAGCTCTTTTGTTAATTTACCCATAATTGTAAATATTTGTAGAATTGCAGCTAACGTTTGTGTATCCGCAT
>JABMQB010000637.1 GCA_013203525.1 Mariniphaga sp. | reverse complement strand
CTGATATGATTGTCAAGCTCGAGTTTTACGATTTTGTTGTTGGGCAAATTAGTCATTCCGAAAAAGAGGAAGAGGTTAAAAAAAGAGTAAAGATTGAAACAAGAGATACGACCAGAGTTCAATACAACAACTATGTTGCTAAATTAAAAACTTACACCGACAAGGTTTATTCAAGTGGTCGTCTGGATGTTAAAATAATTGAATTTGATGGTAGTAAAATACGGTTGAATGATCGTGTCCATGGTTCATTTACCTGGATTAATGATTATGCAATATTTGCTGGGGATAAAGAGGCACTTAACAAGGAGCAACTGGAATTAACAAAACGAAAAGTTGCCCCTATGCCGCCAGGGCAGGATTTATTTATTGAGTTTACAAAACCAATTTACGATCAGCTTACTGGAAAATTAAACCGTTTTTTTAAGAAATACAATTGAAAGTAATCAATATCAATTTGCCATATTAAAAGTTAAATCAAACGTTGGATTTGTCCGATCTGATATTTTAATAGTACCATTAAGTTGTTGAACAAATGAGTTTATTATTTGAAATCCCATCGATTCGGCATTAATAAAGTCAATATGTGGTTCAATTGCAGTTCCATTATGTGAAAAAGTGAGATGATTTGAACGTTTCTCACCTGAAAAATTAATAATAATCTGTGGCTCTTCAACAGTAAGCAACCCGTATTTCAATGCGTTTGTTAAAAGTTCCGTCACAATTACGCCAATACTAACAGATTCATGCGCACCAAATACAATATCCAGAATATTGATCTCAATTTTAATATCATTTGTTTTTATAGTTGTTTTAATAACTTTGGCTACAAGGTCGGTTATGTAATTGTTAAGCCCAATTTTTGTTAGGTCTTCATTGTTATAAATTTTATCATGAATTTCAGAAATGGAGATAATTCGATTTTGTAAATCGGAAAACTTATCCAGTATTTTTCCTTTTTCTGACATACTCTCAACGCTTATTATGTTAAAAATAAAATTGAGGTTATTTTTTATGCGATGATGGCTTTCACGAACAATCATATCTTTTTGCTGATTTAATAACCTTAATTTATATAATAATTGACTTATGTATCCTAATATCAGTCCTGTAATAAGAAATCCTGCATTAAATGCAAGTATTATACCCATATTATTTTGTGGTTGTGGATTGATAAAATAGAGGATTGAAAAATTTAAGACCATAAAAAATATGCTGCTTATTAATCCTCCTTTTATTCTATAATGGTATGCTGAAATTATAACGGGTATATAAACTATAAAAGCAAATGGAATCACAATGTAATCGAGAGTAAGAATGTGAAAACCGACCAATAATCTGTAAATAATATAGAATGTGCTAAATGTCAGGATTAATATATTCTTTTTTTGCATATTTAGCTTTATTAAAATTTCAGATTTGAAAGATACTAATTTTCAGAATCTGGAATTGAAAATAATTGGATATGAAAAAACTAGGAATTTTAGAGCCATATTCCGTTTGGAATTATTTTGAAGATATTTGCCAGGTATCACGGCCGTCAAAAAAGGAGGAAAAAATAAGGCAGTTTTTAATTGATTTTGCAAAAAAAAATAATCTTGGTGTAAAAACCGATAAGATAGGTAATGTATTAATTTCAAAGCCTGCAACAGTAGGTAGGGAAGATTCACCGATTGTAATTACGCAAACACATATGGATATGGTTTGTGAGAAAAACAGCGATAAGGTTTTTGATTTTGATAATGATGCAATCGAACCCTTGATTGATGGTGAATGGGTAAAAGCCAATGGTACAACACTTGGTGCAGATTGTGGTATTGGCATTGCAGCTCAAATGGCAGTTTTAAGTTCAAAGAATATTAAGCACGGACCAGTTGAATGCCTGATTACTGTTGATGAAGAAACTGGTTTAACCGGAGCATTTGAATTGGAACCTGGATTTTTGACAGGGAAAATCCTGCTTAACCTCGATTCGGAAGATGAAGGTGAAATATTTATTGGCTGTGCTGGTGGAATAGATACAATAGGCACCTTGAGTTTTAATAAAAAGGAAGTACCGACCGGATCGTTTGCAATGAAAATTTCTGTGACTGGTTTATTAGGAGGCCATTCGGGCGACGATATTCACAAGGGTAGGGGGAATGCCATAAAAATATTAAACCGTTTTTTATGGAGAACTTCAAAAAAATATGAACTGGGTATTGCACAATTTGATGGGGGAAATTTACGGAATGCTATTGCCCGTGAAGCATTTGCCGTGGTTGTAGTCCCCAATTCACAAAAGGAAAATCTTGTAGCTGATTTTAATGTGTTCACATCGGAAATTGAATATGAGTTTGATAAAACAGAACCGAAAATAAATTTGAATATCGAGTCGGTTGATATGCCAAAATCAATGATGTGTAGTGAAGGACGTGATAATTTGCTAAATGTATTGTATGCCTGCCCACATGGAGTATTAGAAATGAGTAGCCGCATGGAAGCAATAGTTGAAACTTCAACCAACCTGGCATCTGTTAAATTTCAGGGTGATAATGAAATTTTGATCACCACAAGCCAACGTAGCGAAGTTGAGAGCCGCAAATATTATGCTGGACAAATGATTGAATCGGTTTTAACCTTATCGGGTGCTAAAGTTGAACATTCGGATGGTTATCCTGGTTGGGCACCAAATCCTGATTCTGAAATATTAAAAACAACGGTTGATTCATACAAACGGTTATTTGGGAATGAACCGGTTGTCCGATCAATCCATGCAGGTTTAGAATGTGGATTATTTCTTGAAAAATACCCGGAACTTGATATGGTTTCATTTGGCCCAACAATTCGCGGTGCTCACTCACCCGATGAACGGCTTGAAATAGCTACCGTAAATAAATTCTGGAAGCATTTGGTGGATGTACTGGAAAACATAATCTAATATTTTAATATTAAAATCCGTCGGTTTTAACCGACGGCAAAGGATAAATCCCTTAATTATATTAATGTCTTCCAATAATTGTTAAGGTTTTAACATTTGATGGAGTTTCAGATTCATTTTCATAGTATTCAATATCCAATCTACAATCGGTTCTATTTTGAAAACTAATTTTTAAATCGGCTGTTAATCCTGTACCTTCTACGGTATAGGTTGAATATGGATTATCACTATGATGTAAAGAGATATCCCAGTTTAAAGGTCCCGGGCTACTGGTTATAACGCCCCAGTGAAAATCTGTAATATCCACGAATCCTACTTTTTTTCTTAATACAATTTTTAATGAAGTACCCATTGGTAGGTCAGCAGACATACTATAATAATTTTTAGCCTGAATGGTATCTCTTTCGGGGAATAAAATATTTAAACCATAATTAGTGGAATCGGGATATTCGATAAAAGATGTAAAGATATAATCGGTGCTATTAATAAAAGTATTTAAATAATATTCAAATTCGGGCAAGGTGATATTCATTCCCAATTCAGTATACCTGTTTTCGAGGTTGTCTCTGATGGTTGGTAAATCCAGTAATTTTGCATTATTAATTAATTTTGTGCTGTAATTAGGATTATCCAATATGCCATCCTCACGAATGTCGCTGCTTATATTTGCAAGAAATTCCGATAGTCCTGCAACATCATCACGTCCCTGAAGGATTGTTGAGATTGCAAGCAGGATTGCATTATTTTCACCACTCTCAGAAATGTCCAGTTGCTCTGATTCCGGAATATCAGAT
>JABMQB010000636.1 GCA_013203525.1 Mariniphaga sp. | reverse complement strand
TTCCAGGTGTTGGTGCACAAGGTGGAAGCTTAAAGGAAGTGGCTGAAAACGGAATGAACAGCAAGTGCGGTTTACTTGTTAACTCTTCAAGGGGAATAATTTATGCTTCATCGGAAATTGATTTTGCTGAAAAAGCAAAATGGGCAGCACAAAAGGTTCAAACTGAAATGAAACAACTTCTTACTGAAGCAGGATTAGTTTAATTAAATTGAGTTTTGAGAAAATCCTAATTTGATTATTCGATTTTTCCCAAATGCTTTTCTATATATCGTTGAGCAACAATTTTTAAATAATAAATAATTGCCAACAAAACCACAATTAATACGATTGTTCCTACAGTCTTTATTTGATGCCATGCTTCTCCAACAAAATAACCTATACTTAACCAGAAAACTGTCCAGACTGACATTCCTGCAACTGTGAAAAGGGTGTATTTTAAGAAGGGCATTTTAATAATGCCTGCAGGAAGCGATGTAATAGTTGACCTTACCATTGGGAAACAACGAAAGATACCAACCCAGACAGATCCATTCCCTTTAAACTTTTCGGCAAATAATAATATAACAGGTTCGCTGGGAATATATTTTTGGCAATCCAATTAAAGAATTTATTTTTACCCGAAAAATAAATCTTAAGCTTTAATAACCAGGAATACCCAACCCTCCTACCAATTAAATAAGGGATAAAAGCACCTAAATAATTTGCTAATAATGCAGCAAAAAAAATAGAGAAAATATTTAAACCGGTTAAATATGAAATAACTCCTGAAAGTGATAAAACTATTTCACTGGGAGGGGTACTTATAAAACCATTTGAAACCATCAGGAAGAAAATGGCTACTAAACCATAATTAAAGATCCAGTTATGGATTAATTCTTCCATTTTTCAGGTTTTGAATTTTAAATTCTAAACTAGCAATTTCGGTAATTATTCGTGGATTTACTCCTGAAATGACATATAATAATTTTTCATTTTCATATATTTTTTTTTGGTTATCCAATAAAGCTTCAAGCTGATTATAAACTAATAAGTTCTCAAATTCTGGTTCTTTATGTTTAAATGTATCAAAAAGACTACTTGCATGTAATAGAAATTTACTTATTTTTTCTTTTTGTTCTTTGCTAATATTGTTTTTTTCATAATAGTTGTTTAATGGAACAATATCTTTCTGTTGTAAAAAAATATTTACAGCTTCATTAAAGTATTCTTCTGATAATAAATCATTTAAAAAATCAATATCATCCTGTTCAGGTTCTTGATTCAGTCCTTCGTTAATTTCATCTTTTGAGAATATGTTATTTACCTTATTTTTTAATTCTGCAAACGATAAACTTGAAAACTCTTTTAAGGCATCATATGATGCACTTGCAATGACACTTATTAATATTGCTTCAATCACTATAGATTTTGTTAATTAATTAATTGCAGAACGGTAATTATATTTCTAATTATTTTGTGTTATTTTTTCAATTTCAAACTCAATTCGTGCTCTTTCAGCAATATCAGATGGATTTATTGCACCAAAAAGTATTTTATCTTTTTCCACTTTTTCCAATAAGTAATTTAATTGAGCTTTAAGTTGACTGATTTTTAAATCAGAATCTTCTATTTCCTTTTTAATCTTTTTAGATTCACTTACTGAGACAGAATCTTTTCTTTTGTCTTTATCCCTTAATTCGTCCTTCTTTTTATTCCCAAAACAATCCAACTTAAGTTTTTCTAAATCATTTTTAATAGATTGTAATTCTTCAAATATTATAGGTTTTTCACTTAATTTACTTTTTTGGGATATTATAAAATCCAGTTCATATGTTATTCGTAACAATAATTCACTTTTTGATGATACGGGAATATATATTTGTTCATTTTTTTGTATAAGTTTTTTCATCTCCAATATTGAAATATAATCTTCCCCAAGCTCTCCAAGGTTAATAGGTGGTTCAAAAAAGAAAGCATAAATAAATTTTGGATTTTTATTATCCTTAAAATTTTTGTAAGCAAAATCCATTTCTTCATTTGTGAATTGACCTACTTTTTTATAAAATAATACAATTAGTATTTCACAGTCTAATATTACTTTGTTATACTCGTCCTGCTTTCTTTTCTTTGAAAAATTTGAAGGCAAATTTTCCCATCTTACAGTTTCCAAAGTAATCTCAGATCCACTATCCATTAATGCATTACTTTTACGACTAATCAGAATCTCAATTTGATCTCTTTCATTTATTAATTCGCCTGATGATGCAAGAAATACTTTCATAATTTATAATTGAAAATCTTATTCCCCTTCTAACTTTTCTAATTCTGTTTTTAGTTCATTTATTTCAGATTTTATCTTTTCCAGTTGGAATTCTATTCTGGCTTTTTCTGCCAAATCTTCAGGATTGGAATATCCAAAAAGGATAATATCCTTTTCAATTTTATCAGAAATTCCACCTAATTTAGCATTAAGTTGAATTTCAAGTAATTCACAATCATTGATTTTCCTTAATATAATACGTTTTTGTTTTGTTGTATTTTTATTTTCTATATTTTCAATAACGTCAGGGGCTACAACTGTCGCATCTTCAAAACAATAAACATAATGCTCACCTTTGGGATAGTGTTTTTTAATAAAAGATCCTTTATGGATTTTTATTTCAAATGCTTCTTCCATCTTACTCTGATTTTATTTTTATTATTTTA